>CALZHS010000150.1 GCA_945787265.1 uncultured Gammaproteobacteria bacterium
AATTCCGATGCATCAAGGCATCGCTGCAACTCAAGCAGACACTGTTCATCCGGCTTTAACGACCAGCCGCCGTTGGTGCGCAGCTGGTAGGCGTAGTCTTCGCGACGCATATGAAATACGACCGGTAACGCGTCGGTTGATTTGTGTTTATCCAGCACGCTGATGATCGCATCGACCGCCTGTTCGCCATGGCCATTGAGCATGATGTGTAAGGCTCGCGCATGCTCGCTGCGGAAGTCATCGAGAAGTTGAACCCGGGAAGCTCGCAGCTTGATACCGTTATTGAAATCGTCATAGGCAATACCTCCATCGACTACCCAGACCAGGTCTTTCTGCACGATCGGTTCGATTTGTGCCAGCATGTCGGGAACCACGCGCACATCGACCCGTCCGCTACGATCATCCAGCGTGACGAACGCCTCGCGTCCCCTGAAGCTGTTACGCATTCGAATATCGACAACCAGTCCACAAACCCTGGCATCCTGCTCTTTTTGCCGAAACCTTTCGCCGTTACCACCGCTGTCCAGGCGCTGCAGCCACTGACCCAGCCGGGTCGGGGCAAATTGCCTTATTTCGGCCTCGACCATTTGCAGCGGATGCCCTGTCAGAAACAGGCCGAGCGCTTCTTTTTCCAGGGTAAGACGCTGTTTTTCGTTCCAGGCTTCGCATTCCGGCAATTCAGATTCTTCCTCAACCACCGGCGCAATACTGTCAAACATGTCACTGATACCGGCATTGAGATTGTTTTGCTGTTGTTCAGCTGCCTGCAATGCGTAGGGAAGATGCGCCATCAGTGCCGCCCGGTTTTCGCTGAAACAGTCCATTGCGCCACCCTTTATCAGCGCCTCCAGCAGCTTGCGGCCCGATCCCGTAGAACCGACTCGCTTGCAGAAGTCATCCAGTGAGCTGTATTGCCGGGCACTGCGGGTTTCGATGATGCTTTCGATCGCCGCTCGCCCCACCCCCTTGATAGCACCGAGGCCATAATAAACTGCACCTGACTCGTCCGAGGTAAATTGATAAACCGAGCGGTTAATATCAGGCGGGCGGATTTCTAGCCCAAGATTGCGACAATCGTCGATCAGGGTCACGATCTTGTCGGTATTGTCCATGTCCGCAGAAAGTACCGCGGCCATAAATTCAGCCGGGTAATGTGTTTTCAACCACGCGGTTTGATAAGAAACCAGCGCGTAACCGGCTGAGTGAGACTTGTTGAAACCGTAGCCGGCGAACTTCTCCATCAGGTCAAAAATATAGGTAGCGGTTGAGGCTTTAACCTCGTTAGCAACTGCACCCTCGGTGAATATGGCGCGCTGTTGCTGCATTTCCTCGGGTTTCTTCTTGCCCATCGCGCGGCGCAACATGTCGGCTCCGCCGAGCGTATAACCGGCCAGCACCTGGGCGATCTGCATCACCTGCTCCTGGTAGAGAATGACACCGTAGGTAGGTTTAAGGATCGTTTCCAGGGCCGGGTGCGGATACTCGACCCGGGAACGGCCGTGCTTGCGATCGATAAAATCGTCGACCATGCCCGACTGCAGCGGGCCCGGTCGAAACAGCGCCACCAGGGCAATAATATCCTCGAAGCTGTCGGGTTGCAGGCGCCGGATCAGATCTTTCATTCCGCGCGATTCGAGCTGAAACACCGCCGTGGTCTGGTAGGCCTGCAATAACTTGAAAGTATCCGGATCGTTCAGCGGTATCCGCTCGATTTCGAGTTTACTGCCGTCATTCTTTTCGTTAATGGCGCGCACTGCCCAGTCGATTATGGTCAGCGTGCGCAAACCGAGAAAATCAAACTTGACCAGGCCCACCGCCTCGACGTCGTCCTTGTCATACTGCGAGACCAGGCCTGAACCACCGGATTCACAATAAAGCGGCGTAAAGTCGGTCAGGTCGCTGGGGGAAATCACGACACCACCGGCGTGCTTGCCAACATTGCGGGTAAGCCCTTCGAGCGAGCGTGCCATATCGATCAGCATCGTGACTTCTTCATCCTGCTGGTAGAGTTCGAGCAATGCCTCTTCCTGCTCCAGCGCCCTGTCAAGCGTGATACCGACTTCAAAAGGCACCAGCTTGGCAATTCGATCGACAAATCCATAGGGATGCGACATGACGCGACCGACATCCCTGATCACCGCTTTCGCCGCCATACTGCCGTAGGTGATTATTTGTGAAACCTGGTCTTTTCCGTAGCGCCCGGCGACATACTCAATAACCTCGTCGCGTCGGTCCATGCAGAAATCGATATCGAAGTCTGGCATCGACACCCGCTCCGGATTAAGAAAGCGCTCGAACAGCAAATCATATTGCAGCGGATCCAGGTCGGTAATGTTAAGGGCATAGGCCACTAGCGAACCCGCGCCCGACCCACGACCGGGACCAACCGGTATCGCATGGTTTTTAGCCCATTCGATGAAGTCCATGACGATCAGGAAGTAACCCGGGTAACCCATTTCAATGATGACGTCGAGTTCAGTCTTGAGGCGCTCATCATAAGGTTGGCGATCGAGCTGTTCGCCTGCCGCAAGTTGATCCTGTAAAAACTGAAGCCGACGTTCGAGACCCTGCTCCGAGACATGACGGAAATAACTATCCGTCGTATATTGCTCGGGCACCTTGTATTCGGGCAGGAAAGCCTGGCCGAGCTCGAGCTGCAGATTACAGGCATTCGCGATCGCGACGGAGTTCTGGATAGCCTCGGGGATATCGGCAAAGAGATCGATCATTTCATCGGCCGAACGCAGGTATTGCTCGGGTGAGAACAGCTTCGGGCGACGTTCGTCTTCGAGCGTAAAGCCGGTGCAGATACAAACCCTGACCTCATGCGCCTCGAAGTCATCCGCGTCGATAAAGCGGACGTTGTTAGTGGCCACCACGGGTACCTGCAGTTTGTGTGACCAGGTAACCGCCTGGCTGATATAGGCCTCTTCATGCGCGCGACCGGTACGCTGCAGTTCCAGGAAAAACCGGTTGCCGAAAACGTCGATCCATTGCTGCAGGCAGGATTCCGCGAGCTCCAGATTCTGCATCCTGAGGGCCATTCCGATATCACCCTCGAGGCAGGCCGACAGCGCGATTAAGCCGGTATTACTGGCTCGCAACCAGTCGATCTCGATGGTTGCACGGTCGGCGATTTGCCCTTCCAGGTAGGCCCGTGAGACCAGTTTTTTAAGGTTCAAATAACCCTGCTCGTCCTGACACAGCAGTACCAGTCGCCTAAGAGGTTCGTTGCGGTCCGGATGGTGCACCCAGAAATCGGCACCGAATATGGGTTTGACCCCCATCGCGGTCGCTGTCCGAAAGTGTTTTACGACCGCAAACATGTTGTTCAAATCGGTTAAAGCGACTGCACCCATGCCGCGGTCGCGGACCTGCTGTACCAGTGGTTTGAGCCTGACGGTACTGTCCTCAAGCGAGTACTCGCTATGCAGGTGCAGGTGAACGAAACGGTTACTCATCTAGAGCATGTCCCTGACCGGTTTAAAACTGCGGCGATGTACCGGTGATACGCCATGCTGTGCCAGCAGCTCCCGATGCAGTGCAGTCGGATAGCCCTTGTGCTGCGCAAACCGATACTCCGGATAGAGACGGTCAAGTTCCAGCATTTGCCGATCGCGATACTGCTTGGCCAGGATCGATGCAGCAGAGATACAGGGCTCGGTAAGATCACCTTTGACAATTGCCCGCATTCTATAATTTTCGAGACTGGGCAGTCGATTTCCGTCGACCAGCACCAGCCCGGGCACCAGGTGCAGGCCTAACAGTGCTCGCTTCATTGCCAGCAGGCTCGCCTGCAGTATATTAATTTCATCGACTTCACGATGGCTGGCTTCAGCAACTGACCAGGCCCTCGCATTCTGCTTAATCTTCATTTCGAGCGTCTGGCGGCTTGCTGCCGATAATTTCTTGGAATCGGTCAGACCGGCTACCGGAAAGCTGGCATCGAGTATGACCGCGGCGGCAACGACCGATCCAGCCAACGGCCCACGCCCCGCTTCGTCCACGCCCGCGACAAGCGTCGCAATTGGGTTTTCATGCATATATAATGCGCCGTTCGAAATTTACCTTTGACACTATGTCTCAATTACTCAAGGTTGCTGTGGTCGGTGTTGGTCACCTCGGCAAATGGCACGCTGACAAGTACGCCGCGGCACCCGATTGTGAACTGGTTGCGGTGGTGGATAGCAATGTTGCCAATGCCCGGGAAGTCGCGCAAAAACATGGTGCTGAAGCTTACTCCAATTATCGCGATATCATTCCGCTGGTCGATGCGATCAGCCTGGTGGTGCCAACCAGCCTGCATTATAAAATTGCGCGCGAGTTTCTGGAAGCAGGAATTCACTGTTTGATCGAAAAACCGGTCACCGAGACCGTCGACGAGGCCGAAACCCTGATCGAAATTGCCCGTGAGCACGACCTGGTGTTGCAGGTCGGGCACATCGAGCGCTTTAACAGCGTCATGATCGGAATCGAATCCCGTCTCGACAAGCCCCGCTTCATTGAATCAACCAGGCTGGCACCATTCACCACGCGCGCGACCGACGTCAGCGTAGTGCTCGATTTGATGATCCACGACATCGATATCATTCTCGACCTGATCGAATCCCCGATCAAACGGATATCTGCCAGCGGTATATCGGTCCTTTCTGACACGATTGACATTGCCAATGCGCGCATCGAATTCGAAAACGATTGCGTCGCCAACGTAACGGCCAGTCGCATCAGCCGCAAGCGGGAACGTAAATTGCGCATTTTTCAGAAAGATGCATACCTGTCCGCGGATTTCCAGGAAAAGTTACTCGCGGTAAACCGCAAGGGAGAAACCGATAACGCCGAGGGCTTCAGGGATATCACGCACCGCGAACATCATTTCGAAGACAATGACGCACTTAATCTCGAAATTCTCGATTTTATCCGCGCAATAAAAGTGGGCGAGCGCCCGAAAGTCAGCGGCGAGGATGGCAAACGTGCGCTTGAAACCGCCATCGCAATTACTTCACAGATAGCAGAATCACTATGAATATACCCATGGTTGACCTGAAAGGTCAGTACGAAACTCTAAAAGATGAAATCGACAGCGGAATCCTGCAGGCGCTTTCTGAAACGCGATTTATCCTCGGTCCGAACGTACAGGCTTTTGACCAGGAGGCCGCTGAGTACCTCGGTGTCAGGCATGCGATAAGCTGCGCCAACGGTACTGACGCCCTCCACCTGGCGCTGCTTGCGGCCGGCATTCAACCCGGCGATGAAGTGATCACCACCGCCTTCACCTTTATCGCAACCGCGGAAGCTATTCGCTACATCGGTGCGATCCCCGTGTTTGTCGATATTCAGTCGCATAGCCTTAATATCGATCCCGACCGTATCAGGGCTGCGATAACCGATAAAACCAGTGCCATCCT
>CALZHS010000151.1 GCA_945787265.1 uncultured Gammaproteobacteria bacterium
GTTGCCCCGGACCAATATTCTTACCCGGTGAATTAGCAACCATCATCATCTTGGACTGCAACGCGGCTCGATCTGCCGAGCCCGCCGCCTGCATGGCCAGTACCAGCAGCGCAGCGGCATCGTAGGATTCCGGAACAAAAGGACCATCACCGCTTACTCCATTGGATTCGGCGTAGTCCATGAATGCGTCGGCACCGGATGCTCCACCCGGCAGGGTTGCAATAGAACCATCGAGCGCCGGTCCAATGGCGGCAATTAATGAATCGCCCACCATGCCATCGGCCATGACGAAACTTTCGAAGGCATCGGCATCAACCGCGGCCTGGATAATACCCTTGCCACCCTGGTCAACATATCCGAAAACGGCGAGGTGCTTTGAACCCGAGGCTGAAAGGGCACCTACTTCGGCCGAGTAATCGGCCTTGCCATCTTCGTGGGCGGCACTGATCGAGACCTTGCCTCCCAGCGCTCTGAAAGCCGCGGTGAAAGAATCAGACAGTCCCTTACCATAATCATTGTTGGTATAGGTGACGGCAACTTCGTCAATACCGCGACTCTGTAAAACCGAGGCCAGTACCTGGCCCTGGCGTGCATCAGAGGGCGCGGTACGATGGAAAAAACCCTTGTCGTTGATGGTTGACAAGGCGGGTGATGTTGCCGACGGTGAAACCATCACAACGCCATTGGGAACCGCGACATTGTTGGCGATTGCGGTGGTAACACCCGAACAATCGGCACCCATAATTGCCGCTACGCCATCGGCAGTTATTAAACGCTCGGCGACGGACGACGCGGCTGCCGCATCAATACAGGTCGAATCACCACGTACGCTGGCTATGGTTTTACCACCGAGAAAACTACCCGAGCTGGAGGCTTCTGAAAGTGCGAGCTCCGCGCCCGCGGCCATTCCAGGCGTCAGCGATTCAATCGGCCCGGTAAAACCGAGAATAACTCCAACCTTGACCTCCTCGGCAACAACCGCAGCCGACAAGGTCAGCAGGGTTGATGCAATTATTAATTTTTTCATTGCGAACTCTCTCCGAATTTACTGTTTTTTTCTGCGTCACGTCATATTTCTCTTATTCCGCGCGCATCGGCCGATACTAACACCATTTTTCAGGGCATGCATGTGACCAGTAAGCGCCCAGGGACCCCGAAATCGACTGTTTTTACTAGCCTTTTTCACTAAATTCAGGCATTTTTAAATGTTTTTGTCAGGCCACTAATTCAGATGCCAACAAATGACAGCATAACCAGTCATTCTGCGCCTGCTAGCTGGCGAGATTTTCCGATTTCGCAGCAACCCGACTATCCGGATCAGGCCCGTTTACAGGACGTGGAAAAGCAGTTGCGAGCGCTGCCGCCGCTGGTATTTGCGCAGGAAATTCGCGACCTCAAGCAGAGTCTCGCCAACGTCGCCGCCGGTAAAGGCTTTGTTCTTCAGGCCGGGGACTGCGCTGAATCCTTCGCCGAGTTCAGCGCCAACAAAATACGCGATACCTTCAAGGTGTTATTGCAAATGGCGGTGGTCCTGACTTTTGGTGGTCGACGACCGGTCACCAAGATCGCACGCATGGCAGGACAGTTCGCCAAGCCGCGTTCAGCCGATTTTGAGGAAATCGACGGGCGTTCCTTACCCAGTTTTCGCGGCGATATTATCAATGCGGCCGATGCTGATCCCGAGGCTCGAATTCCGGACCCGGAACGTATGCTGCGTGCCTATAACCAGAGCGCGTCGACGCTCAACCTGTTGCGCGCTTTTGCCCAGGGAGGATTCGCCGATCTGCACCAGGTGCATCGCTGGAACCTGAGCTTTGTCGAAGCCAGCCCCAGCAAGGATCGTTACCAGAAGTTGTCGGAGCGTATCGAGGACGCGCTCGGTTTTATGGAAGTGTGCGGGATTACCTCGCAAACTTCTCCCCTGATCCGTGAAACCCAGCTATTCACGTCGCACGAGGCACTGCTGCTGAACTACGAAGAAGCCCTGTCACGCATAGATTCGTTCACCGGCAGATGTTACAACTGCTCGGCACACTTTGTCTGGATCGGCGAGCGCACGCGTCAACTCGATCATGCGCATGTCGAATTCTTCAAGCAGATCGAAAATCCGATCGGTGTGAAAATCGGTCCAGCGACAAAATCCGATGACCTGTTACGCCTTATCGACGCGCTCAATCCGACTAACGAACCTGGTCGCCTGACCCTGATAACGCGCATGGGCGCCGACAGGTTGCCCGAGGTGCTCCCGGGTCTGATTCGCGCCGTAAACAAACAGGGACTCGATGTGGTCTGGTCTTCAGACCCAATGCATGGCAATACGGTAAAATCGGTCTCCGGTTTCAAAACGCGTCAATTCGACGATATTCTGCGCGAACTAAACCGGTTTTTCGAGGTACACCAGGCTGAGGGCAGTTACCCCGGCGGTATTCATCTTGAAATGACCGGTGAACATGTTACCGAGTGTACCGGTGGTGCCTACGAGATTTCCGACTCTGACCTGGCGACCCGTTATCTGACCAGTTGCGATCCCAGGCTGAATGCCGACCAGGTATTGGAACTGGCCTACCTGATCGCGGACGCGCTCAAGCAGGCCAAGCCCGAAAATGCAACCCGTTAATCAACCCCCGGAATAAGCGCTATGACAGAAACAGCACCGAGCAAACTGGCCCAGGTACTGGCAGCCGGCCAGTTTGCTATGACCGCGGAAACCTCACCACCCGATTCTGCCTCGCCACAGGCGGTTCTCGATCGCGTGAGCTGCCTTAAAGGCCTGGCAGACGCGGTAAACGTAACGGATGGCGCCAGTGCGCGGGTGCACATGTCAGCGCTGGCGGCTGCAGCGATTATGGCGCGCGAAGGTATCGAACCGGTACTTCAACAAACCACGCGCGATCGCAACCGTCTCGCTTTGCAGGGTGACGTGCTGGGCGCTGCAGCGCTTGGAATACACAACTTCTTATGCCTGACCGGCGACAGGATGTCGGCTGGAGACCAGCCCGAAGCTGCCGAAGTATTCGAAATCGACAGCGGCGAACTGATGCGGCAAATGCGCGATATGCGCGATTCAGGCAGCTATCCGTCGGGACGTGAAATCGATCCCCCGCCGGCTATTTTTCTCGGGGCAGCGGAGATGCCGGCAGAACCGGACGACAAATGGCCTGCCGCAAGACTGCAGGCCAAGATCGATAACGGTACCCAGTTTTTTCAGACCCAGTATTGCTTTGAACTGGAAAAGGTTGGGCGTTATTGCCAGGCCCTGGTGGATGGCGGCTTTACCGAGCAGGCCCATTTCCTGATCGGAATCGGTCCACTGGCATCGGCCAGGTCGGCGCGCTGGATGAACGACAACCTTTTCGGCGTTCATGTTCCGGAGGTAATCATCAAACGCCTCGAGGGCGCCGGGGATCAAAAGGCCGAGGGACGCGCCATCTGTGCCGAGCTGCTGCAGGGTTTCTCCGAAATCGAAGGCTGCGCGGGCGCCCACTTGATGGCGCCACATGGCGAGGCCTCCTGCGCGCAGGTTATCCGCGAGTCGGGTTTGCTTGAACTCAGGAATTGACCAGGCTGAGAATAGCGTCCGGATCCGTTGTTTCGACCACGCGTCCAACAACCTCGGCATGGTTATAACCCAGGCTTTTAAGCTGTCGTAAGCATTTTTCTGCCTGTGCCTCGGCCACACTGGCGAGCAGGCCTCCTGCAGTCTGCGGGTCAAAGAGCACCGGATAACCGGCGTGCGCGGCAAGATTGGCGCTATCCCGAATACTGTGCCGAATCCGGATGTTCTGTGGCTGCAGTGAACTGGTGATACCGCGACGCGCGAGCTTCGCCGCACCGGGTAGTAGCGGTATCCGATCGATGTATATCTCGACCGCACAGGCCGAGTTACGCGCCATTTCGAGCAGGTGTCCGGCAAAGCCGAAACCGGTTACATCGGTACAGGCGCTTGCCTGGAACTGTCGCAGGCAACTGGCTGCATCCCGGCTGGAAACCAGTAGCTGCTCGATGGCGACATCGACCCAGCTGCCCCGGGCTTTGCCGCGCATATCTGCCGCGAACATTATGCCACTCCCGAGCGGCTTGGTTAAAATCAGTTGATCGCCGGGCCGCATACCCGATTTCAGGAACAAGTCCTCGGGCCTCGCAAAACCGTTAACGCTGAGACCACAGCTCATCTGGCTGGCCTCGCCACTATGGCCACCAGCCAGGCGCGTGTCGTTTTGCTGCAGGGTTTCCACGACACCGGACATCAACTGGTACAGGTCCTGGGATTGCTTGGCTTCGCTGCCGTAGACAACATTTGCAATCACCAGGGCACTGTCTGCATTCACGCCCATGGCGTGCAGGTCCCCGAGGGCGTGGTTGGCTGCTATTCTACCGAACAGATAGGGATCATCTATGAAGCTGCGAAAATGATCGATTGACTGAACCAGTTCCTGTCCCTGTGGAACTTTTATCAGTGCGGCGTCATCGGGATGTTGGAGGCCGTCAGCGAACCCGGTTTCATATTTCCGGCTTATTTTTTCAAGCACCTGCTGCAGAATTTCACTGCCGACCTTGGAGCCGCAGCCACCGCAGCGCATTGGCGCGATTTCCGCGCCAGCTTCATCGCTCCCGGTCATATCGGGTAGCTCGCTAAAGCGTCGGATAAACTGGCGATCGATACGGTCCTTGAGCCACCAGCACCACTTGCCGCTAAACGCCCAGGTGCCGCGACTGGCCACCGCGAAACAATCCCCGGTTGAAATCAGGGACAGGAACTGGGCTTGTGGTCTGAATGGTTTGAGGGCCCGTCGCTGGTGCCTGAGAACCAGGTTGCGCGCCAGCGGGATGCCCTGGCGAACCGCAAACACGCCAGATTTAGGCCTTGGGTAGTCGGCGACCGAGGCCACATCGCCAGCAGCGAAGACATCCTCATGCGAGAGGCTCTGCAGACAGGGATTGACCGCGATAAAACCGCGCTCGTCGCATTCCAGGCCAGAACCGCTCAACCAGGCAGCGGGGCTTGCGTGCGTTGCCCAGATCGCCACATCGGCAACGATCGGGGTACTGAAGTTTCCTTCCAGGCAGCGGTCGTGAAAACGCGTTACCGAATGCTGGTAGTGCACCTGGATCGAGCGTGCCTGCAGAATTGCCGTAAACAGTTTCCGCACACGCGGATTATGGCCTGGCAGTAGCCGGTCACGATCGGTAACGATGGACAGCTGAAGTCCTGCCCGGGACTGCGTCACCTGCGCTGCACGATACTGTAACGACAGGGCTAACTCGACGCCACCTGCGCCGCCGCCGATCACAGCCAGCTGCAGATCCCTGTCACTTGCCAGCAATCGTTGCTCGAGTCGATGCCAGGATTCAAGAAATCGATCGACCGGCTTGACGGCAAACTGGTCGGCCTC
>CALZHS010000152.1 GCA_945787265.1 uncultured Gammaproteobacteria bacterium
AGTCTCACGCGAAGGCGCGAAGACGTAAAGGTGATACTTGGCGTCTTTGCGCCTTTTCGCGAGACACTATACCGTAAGCATGAGACCAAACGGAACGCCACAGCATGAAGAAATCGGATTGACCGCCCTGGTGGAAAGCATGTTATTTGTGGCCAGCGGACCGGTGCCGGTTTCGCGGCTGGCAAAAGCATTGCAAACAACCAACAGTGCGGTAAAAGGCTTGCTGCGCTTGCTGGAAGAAGATTATCAAACACGTGGTTTGCGGCTGCAATGGAGCGGTAACAATGTGCAAATTACTACCGCGCCAGCTGCCGGCAGCGTCATCGAACGTTTCTTGGGGCTTGAAGTAACCTCACGCCTCAGCCAGGCAGCCCTGGAAGTATTGGCTATTGTGGCTTATCTGCAACCGATCACCCGCCCCCAGATAGATCAGATTCGCGGGGTCAACTCGGATGGTGCCTTACGCACCCTGCTCGGCAAAGGGTTAATTGAAGAAGTGGGCCGCATGGAAACCCCAGGCCGAAATCCATGCGCTGAAACGAGAGCATAGGGAGGCCAGGAAGAATCAGCACCTTGTGCAGTAGCAGTTCCTGACGGCTTGAGGTGACCACCCTGGAATCAATCGAGTGACAACCAGAATAGGACTCGTTAGTGACGTTCATTCCAGCCCGGAGCCACTTCGGCAGGCGCTGGAAATTTTCCGCAGGGCAGAGGTTGATGAGATTATCTGCGCCGGGGATATTGCCGGTTACTACGACACCCTGTTGCCGACAATCGAGTTACTGGCAGCGTCAAACTGCAAGGCCATCATCGGCAATCACGATCAGGACTACCTCGAAAAGCCATCCCCGGAAGACGATCAGTCAATTCGGGACTACCTGCAGAATCTGCCACTTTTTCTGGACCTGGAAATTGAACAGAAGCGCCTGTTCGCAGTCCACGCCAGCCCCCCCTGCGAACAGCATGGCGGTATAAAACTGCTCGACCAGCATGGCAATACTATCGAGGAGAGAATAAACGAGTGGACGCTGGCCCTGTCCGCATTTGACTACGATGTACTGATCGTCGGCCATACCCACCAGGTCTATGCCGAGCGCATTGGCGATGTGCTGGTAATCAATCCCGGGAGCTCGGTATTCAACCATAGCTGCATGATCCTGTCGTTGCCCGACATGAGCGTGGAAACTTTCACGCTCGGAAACCAGACCCTCGTCAGGTGCTGGAACTTCGGCATGTTATTCAGTTAGCAAATGGATACCTCGACCGCCATACTGCACGTAGCCATGATTCTGATCGCTGCGCGTATCATGGGCGAAGGCGCGGCACGTTTCGGAATTCCTTCCGTAATCGGGGAAATTATGGCCGGAGTTATCCTTGGGCCATCGTTACTCGGTTTGATTCAAGCCGAGGGATTGATCTGGGTGCTGGCCGAAATCGGGATCATTCTGCTGCTGTTCCAGATCGGCCTGGAAACTGACATCAGCAAACTCATCAGTTCTGGTACCGAGTCTGTGGTCGTTGCAATCACCGGATTCGTGTTGCCGTTTTTTACCTGCTTTGCTCTCAGCCATTACTGGTTTGAGCTGGACCCAATGGTGTCGTTACTGATCGCGGGTACCATGACCGCAACCAGTATCGGCATCACGATGCGAACCCTGTCGGACCTGGGCCGCGGACAGAGCAAGGAGGGACGTATCATTCTCGGCGCCGCGGTACTCGACGATATCATGGGTGTATTGCTGCTCGCGATCCTGTTCAACTTTATCACCAGCGGATCAGTCGACATAGCGAGCGCATCTAAAATACTGCTGTTTATGATCGTATTTTTTATGGTCGCGCCAGCGATGGCAAAATCGATCAGTTACGTGATCCATCGCTGGGAAATGGCCAGCGAGATTCCCGGCATTGTGCCGACGACGGTCGTATCGCTGGTGCTTTTCCTGGCCTGGTTATCACACGCCCTTGGGATTCCGGAACTGCTGGGCGGATTTGCCACGGGACTCGCGCTATCGCGGCGGTTTTTCCTGCCGTTTGGCGTCGCCCTCAAGGCCGATCCCAAGTTTTCAAAACGCGTTTACAAGCAGATGCGACCGATAATTCAGCTGTTTACGCCGATATTCTTCGCCACGGTCGGACTCTCGCTGGATTTAAGCGCGCTGGACTGGAGTTCGCTATTTTTCTGGATATTTTCTATTTCGCTCGCCTGCGTGGCGATCCTGTCGAAGATTTGCGCCGGATTGCTGATTCGCGAGAGATTGGCGCGTCGCGTCGTCATCGGTATGTCCATGGTTCCGCGGGGAGAAGTCGGGCTTGTATTCGCCGAGATTGGCCGCCACACCGGCCTTTTCAACACGGAAATCTACACCACCGTGGTTATCGTCATCGCCTACACCACGCTGTTCACACCCTTTTGGCTGCGCCTGTTCTACCGCTACTACGGCAACCTGGTCGAAGACAGTCCGGACGGTCTGAAGTCATCGTCCAATGCAGACAGATCGTAACCGGACGATACCGCTGAAATGATCCGCTTAAGGTGGAGCAACGTACCATTGTGTATGTGCAAGAGACTGCAGCAGCTATAAATGTCCGAACACCCACAAACCGCCATCGTAGTCGGTGGCAGCGGAGGCCTCGGATCCGCAGTGGTTAAGACGTTGCTAAACCAACTACCCGAAGCAAGGGTATTCGCAACGCATCACAGCACCGCTATTCCTTTCCAGCAGGAGCGCCTCATCTGGCATCAGCTCGATCTTCGTGACCCCCATGCGATTGAACAGTGGTCGTCAGAGTTTGTCCGCGTCGACTGGATCCTGAACTTTGCTGGATTCCTGCATGGCGAGGCCGGTGGACCGGAAAAGACCATCCGTGCGCTTGACGCTGATTTCCTGGTCGACAGCATTCGCGTCAACTGCTTGCCAACCCTGCTACTGGCGAAACATTTCGCGTCTGCCCTGAAACAGAGCCCGGCACCACTGCTGGCCACCGTGTCCGCACGCGTCGGCAGCATTGAAGATAACCGGCTGGGCGGCTGGTACAGCTACCGGATCTCAAAGGCGGCACTGAACATGGCAATTAAAACACTCAGCATCGAATGGAAGCACAGCCACCCCAAAGGCTGCGTGGCAGCACTGCACCCGGGGACAAACGACACCGCACTGTCAAAACCTTTCCAGGCGAATGTAGCGCCACAGAACCTGTTTCAACCCGAATACACAGCTTCAATGTTTCTGAAATTGTTAACCCAACTCGATCCAGCCAGCAGTGGAAACTTCTGGGCCTGGGATGGAGAAACGATTCCCTGGTAACCCATCGAAGGAGAAACCATGACATTACCCAGACTGATCATCGCGCTACCACTATTGCTGCTTGCCAATAGTACATTTGCCAACTGCAATTCTTTGCTCGATTTCGAGACCAAGAAACTACGTTCCAGCGAAAACGTGAACTTCTGCAGTAATTTCCAGGACAAGTTGTTGCTGGTGGTTAACACCGCGAGCCACTGCGGATTCACACCGCAATTCAAGGGGCTTGAATCCCTCTACCAGAAATACAAGGACCAGGGACTCGAAATTGTCGGCTTTCCATCGAATGATTTCTTCCAGGAGGCGAGCAATGAAAACAAGACTGCCGAGGTCTGTTACATAAACTACGGCGTTACTTTTACCATGGTTTCTCCGAGCGCGGTGCGCGGCGGTGATGCCAATCCCCTGTTCAGAAAACTCGCACAAAAAACCGGCAACGCTCCAAGCTGGAATTTCAACAAATACCTGATCAGCCGCGACGGCGAGGCGGTGAAACACTACGGCTCCATGGTGACGCCGCTGGGCAGCTCGCTCGAGAAAGATATAAACCAGATCCTGAACATGTAAGCAGCAATGACTTCCACACAGCGTGTCACCAACGGCCTGGGTTATGCAGGACTGGTACCGTTCATCGTACCGGCGGCGCTAATCGTGGCGGGCTCAGAACATGGCGCGTTCCTGGTCAGCTTCAGCGGCGCCTACGCGTTCGGTATTATCTGCTTTCTGACCGGCAGCTGGTGGGGAATGGCGTTGGCACCCGGCTCGCGTTCAGCGCTGCTGCTAAGCAATCTTTATTTTCTTATCGCCTTTTTCATCTTCCTGTTTGCCAACCAGGTCTGGCCGATCGCGGCCGCGGTCCTGTTGATGGGGATCTATCTTGCTGAACAGCATTCATCGCTATTCTCGGGGTTCCCCGAAACCTATCGCAAAATGCGCACGGTACTGACCCTGATCGCAAGCGTTTCCATGCTCGCCATTCATATAGCTGGCTGAAACAGCCCGATCTCTCCTGTGATCCAAACCCGGGATCTTTGCGTAAGTTGACTGATAACAGTTAAAAAGATCCAACTCATGAAAACTGCTCCCAATATCCTGAGCCTTGCCAAGCCAACGCGAATCAGCGAGGCCAAAATTAATATCAGCAACCTGCGCCTGAGAACTTTCATCGGTTTTAATCCCGAAGAGAAGACCAAGCAACAGGACGTCATCGTCAACGCCGAGATACACTACCGTGCGGATCCGGCTTTTGTCAGCGATGATCAATCCGACGCCCTGAATTACAAAAACATCACCAAGCGCATGATCCATCACATTGAACATGGCCGCTTTCACCTGCTGGAAAAGCTCACCGCGGACCTGCTTGCGATTGCTTCTGAGTCGGAACAGGTCATCTATGCAGAAGTCAGGGTTGACAAGCCGCATGCGCTGCGCTTTGCCGATTCGGTATCGGTCACCCTGAGCGCCTCTCGCAACGAGACCCATGGCTGAAGCAGCCTCTACAGACCCAATTGTCATCACGGGTGGCGCCCGAAGGTTTGGCCTTGCGGCGGCGCTAGCCTTGCGTGAGGCAGATTACCCGGTGGTGGTTACCTATCGCACCGCCCACCCCTCGCTCGCCATGCTGCACGACAAGGGCATCGAAACGATCGAGGCTGATTTCGGTACCGAATCCGGGGTGATGCATCTGGCAGCAGAACTGCGTGGCAGGCACCAATCGCTGCGTGCCCTTATCCACAATGCTTCCGAGTGGTTACCCGAAGGCGCGGGACATAGCGATAGCGTGGTACTGCAGCGGCTGCTCAACGTGCACGTGATGGCGCCTTATCTGCTCAACCAGGAATGTGGCGAGCTGTTGCGGCGTCACGGCGAACGTCACGGACAGGCCGATATCATTCACATGAGCGACTATGTCGCCAGCACCGGTAGCAAAAAGCACATCGCCTACGCGGCCAGTAAAGCAGCACTCGATAACCTTACGCTGTCGTTTGCGAGCAAGTTTGCACCCCTCGTGAAAGTAAATAGCATCGCTCCGGCACTGCTGATGTTCCAGCAGGATGATGACGAGGCCTACCGTCAAAAAAAGGCGTCAACGCCATTCGCTACCTGCTCGAAAGCCGTTACCTGACCGGTAAAACCATTGCCCTCGATGGCGGGCGCCATCTCGCCAGGGCCAGCTAATCCCAATAACCAAATATCCAACCCTTCTAAAGGAACCGACATGAATACAAATCTTGCCCACGCTGCTGAAGAAATCCCGTCCCCTTACTCCGCGGAAGCAGACCAGGTGCGCCACGCGCTGATCGAACGCGGACTGGAAACTCCGCTGCTGCCTCACCAGTACGAGCGTGACGAAAAGTACGAGCGTATCAAGAAATCCTTCACCGAAATCGCCCGTGCATTGGGCCTGGATTTGAGCGACGACAGCCTCAGCGAGACACCGCACCGTATCGCGAAAATGTATGTCGACGAAATTTTCGGCGGTCTGGACTACTTCAACTTTCCCAAGATTACGGTCATCGACAACAAGATGGGCGTTGAGGAAATGGTCAAGGTCAGCGACATCAGCCTTACCAGTACCTGCGAACATCACTTTGTCACCATCGATGGCACCGCCAAGGTCGCCTATATTCCGAAAAACAAGATCATCGGACTTTCGAAGATCAACCGCATTGTCCGCTTTTTCGCGCAACGCCCCCAGGTGCAGGAAAGACTGACCCAGCAGGTGCTGGTCGCGCTGCAGACACTGCTGGAAACGGATGATGTCGCGATCAGCATTGATGCCACGCATTACTGCGTCAAATCACGCGGGGTCATGGACGCCAACTCGCGTACCCAGACCACCGCATTGGGCGGCACTTTCAAGGCGCGTCACAAAACTCGCGCCGAGTTTCTTGCCTGAGCCGAAATGAAGTCTGAGACCATCGAACCCGCAGAGGTCGCTTACTACGATCGGCTTGCAGAACAGTGGTGGGACCGGCAGGGTAAATTCTGGCCACTGCACCGTCTCAACGAGTTGCGGGTAGAGTATCTTAAACAGGCGATCTGCCTTCATTTCGGTCGCTTAAGAGAAGACAACATGCCCCTCGCAGGTCTCAACGTAATCGACATCGGCTGCGGCGGCGGTATTTTGTCTGAATCGATGGCTGCACTCGGCGCCAACGTTCACGGCATCGACGTGGTTGAAAAAGGTATTAACGTTGCGCGCCAGCATAGCCGGCAGCAGGGCCTGGCCATCAGGTATGACTATGCCACCGTCGAAGACATCGTCGCGCGCGGCAAAAAATATGACGTAGTACTCAACATGGAAGTGGTCGAGCATGTGGCCGATTTGCCGCTGTTCATGTCCGCCTGTACGCAGCTGTTGAAGCCCAACGGCATCATGTTCATTGCGACAATCAATCGCACCCTGCTGTCGTGGTTGTTCGCGATAGTGGGCGCAGAATACATCCTCGGCTGGCTGCCGAAAGGCACACACGCATGGCGTAAATTTGTACAGCCCCGGGAACTCGAGCAGCTGCTCGATCGGGATGGCCTGCAGGTGATGGCGTCAACCGGCGTACAAATCAATCCCCTGACGCGCCATTTCAGCCTCAGCAAACGGCTTGCGGTTAACTACATGCTATCCGCAATCCATGCGTCCTGAACCTGCTTTCGTAAATATCATTTGCGGGCAGCGACATCGATGCGAATGCACTTCATTCTGGGCGCACTGTTGATTAGCTCGACAATGACTGCCGCGTCTGCCGACAGCGCCCTGCTCGACCGCTATACCTGGAACAACCGATTACTGCTGATCTTTACGCCCGACCAGAATCATGCCGAATATATCGCGCAAAACAGGGGCCTTGCCAGTGTCGAGGCCGGCCTGATCGATCGTGACCTCATGGTATTTCGCATGATGCCGGGAGAGGCGGTCACAATCGATAACAATCTTTCGAACGCAAGTAATTCAGCCGCGATCTACCGCGATTTTGCTATCGAAACCAGCGAATTCCGGGTGTTGCTGATCGGCAAGGATGGCACCCTGAAATTAACACGATCCACGGCCGTTGGCGCAACCGATCTTTTCGAGCTAATCGACTCGATGCCAATGCGACAAATGGAGATGCAAACTCAGAGCAGTTCCATCGACCGGGACTAAATAACAGGCTCATTAACTGGCCCCATCTGTCCGGGCTGGCATCCGCGGCTAAATTAAATTGAAACGGCTGGTAATGGCGTCGAGCCGGTTTTTTGTTTTACACTCACCCGTCCCGGCAATATGGCATCAATAAAAATACCAACCATCCCTGAATGAAAAGCCTGTTCGAACAGCCTCGAGGCGACCGGCCGGTCCTCGCCCTGGCCCTGCTTTTGCTGGGCGTATTTGCGCTCGCGCTGCAGGATTCACTGATCAAACTGATGTCCGCGGAGACTTCGTTCTGGCAGTTCCAGACCCTGCGCTCGATCGGTAATCTCAGCTTTATCATCATCCTGGCCATGGCGAGCGGCAGTCTCGGCCTGATATTTCCGCGAAACTGGCGCCCGGTTTACCTGCGCGCGGCGTTTCTAACGGTTTGCATGTTCTTTTTCTTCGCCGGTGCGCCGTACCTGACGGTGCCACAAATGGCGGCTGGGCTTTATACCTACCCCCTGTTTGTATCACTGCTGGCAGGGCCGATCCTGGGTGAAACGGTGGGTCCCTGGCGCATCACTGCCCTGCTGATCGGTGCAACCGGTGCCGTTGTGATACTCAGTCCCTGGGATGCCGACTTCTCGGCGGTGCAGGTCCTTCCCATCCTGGCCGGATTTTTCTATGCCACGAACATATTGACACTGCGCAAAGCCTGCCGACAGGAAAGCACGCTGGCGCTAGCATTCGCGGTCGGTATTGCTTTTATTTTTTCCGGCATGCTGGGCATTCTGCTGTTGTCGATTTTTCCTTTGCCCATGGAAATTCGCGCCAGCATGCCGTTTGTCGCTATCGGCTGGCCCGAACTTACCCTGCTGGTTGCAGGATTTGCGCTGTTCGCCTCGGTACTCAACCTGACGGGTAACATCTGCCTCAGTCGTGCCTACCAGACCGCGGACGCGAGCTGGCTCGCGCCGATAGACTTCAGTTACCTGATTTTCGCCGCGTTCTGGAGTCGCGCGATTTTCGATCAATGGCCAACCGGCCAGTCAATCACCGGCATGATCCTGATCGGGTCCGCCGGTATTATTACGGCATGGCGCGAACACGTCACCGCAACCGGCAAGCGGTTCCTGTAATTTACTTTGTCTCGGTATATGAACGGGTTCGCTAAAGCGGAATTGATCCAGTTAGCACCCGGGTGCGTACCTATTGTTATGAAACGTTCCTTTATCCGACCTTGCGTTCCAGACCATGTTCAGTAACCCACCGTTCATACCCGCAGTCATTCTCCTTGCTGTCGCCGCATTAACAGGCTGCTATACCCATATCAACAGCCAGGCTTACGAATCACCGGCAGAGGTTACCTATACCCTCGATCGCAAGATTGAAAATATCGTCTATACCGGTGCCAGTTGGCCACAACCGCTACACGCCGACCTGTACCTGCCCCAAAAGCGAGGGCTGCGACCGGTGGTGCTGATGATCCATGGGGGCGGCTGGGCAAACCGCAGTCGTGACGATATGGCCGGCATCAGCAGTAAACTTGTGCGACGGGGTTACGCGGTGCTCAATGTAAACTACCGTTTTGCCCCGAAATACACCTACCCGGCACAGGTTCACGATCTGCAGCAGGCGCTTGCGTGGATCGCTGATAATGCGAATCGATATCGCCTCGACCTCGAGCGGGTTAACACCTGGGGTTATTCATCCGGTGCCCATCTTGCCGCCCTGATCGGCGCTATCGATCACGACAATCACCTGGCCGAGGATTCTAATCCGTTGCCCCGCATCCGCTCCGTGGTCGCCGGCGGCATTCCTTCGGATCTGCGCAAGTACACGGATAGCCCCATCGTGATGCGCTTCATGGGTGGCGACCGACACGAAATGCCTGCACGTTACGCTGAGGCCTCACCGGTCTACCATGTCTCCAGCGATGACCCCCCTGTCTTTCTTTACCACGGCAAGCTCGATTTCCTGGTAACCGAAGACCAGGCGAGCGACTACTACGAGGCCCTGCGCGCGGCCGGTATCGATGCCGAACTGTACCTGCACCGCTGGCGCGGGCACATGTCGATGTTCCTGTTCGGCGGTGATGCCGAGACCAAGGCCATCGACTTCCTTAATCGCAACAATTCAACCCGTCAGCTCATCGCCGCCGAATAAATAATATCCGCATCGTCCGATATCGGCCGGGCATCCAGCAGCAATGTGAATTTCGCTTGGGTGAAAAGCCCCGTAGAGCTATGCTCTGGACAACTTGGCCAGACCCGGATGCAAAGCTTATGGATCATAATGTCTTCCCCGCAACAGAACTGAATCAGAGACTGGCCGAAACC
>CALZHS010000153.1 GCA_945787265.1 uncultured Gammaproteobacteria bacterium
CCTCGTCATGGGCATAGCGATAGCCTTCACCATAGCCCTGCTCCTCCATGAAACGGGTTGGCGCGTTGCGCAGCTGCATGGGCACCTCGAGACTGCCGGAATCACGCGCATCCTGCATCGCCTCGCTGTAGGCACTGTAAAGTGCGTTACTCTTGGCCGCACAGGCCAGGTAAACGATACCCTGCGCAATCGCGAGTTCACCCTCGGGACTGCCCAGGCGTTCAAATGTCTGCCAGCCGTTGAGACAAAGCTCTAGCCCGCGCGGATCAGCGATGCCGATATCTTCAACCGCCATGCGCACGACTCGCCGGGCGATATAGACCGGATCGCAACCACCATCAATCATGCGGCAGAACCAGTAAAGTGCGGCATCGGGGTCAGAGCCGCGCACCGATTTATGCAGTGCGGATATCTGCTCGTAAAAGAGGTCGCCACCCTTGTCGAAGCGTCGTGGTCCCTGTTGCGCAATTTCAGCAACCAGCGCTGCGTCAATCTGGCTGTCTTCGGCCAGGTCGCTGATGATTTCAAGATAGGTCAGGGCGCGACGCGCATCACCGTCGGCAACCCGCGCCAGCAGCGCGCAGGCCTCATCGTCGATAGCGAGCCCGAGTTCGCCAAGCCCCTGTTCCCTGTCCTCGAGCGCACGGTGAACGACCTTTTCGATGTCTTCAGGCAGGATCGGTTTAAGCACGTAGGTTCGAGTGCGCGAAAGCAGTGCATTATTCAACTCGAAGGAAGGGTTTTCGGTGGTTGCACCGACGAACAGGATCGTACCATCCTCGATGTAAGGCAGAAACGCGTCCTGCTGCGCCTTGTTGAATCGATGCACTTCATCAATAAACAACACCGTGGGGCCCTGGAACTGTCGCGCCTGCTCAATCGCCTCGCGTATATCCTTAACCCCGGCAAGGACCGCGGACAAGGTGATAAATTGAGCATCGGAATACTCGGCTATGAGCCTGGCAATCGTGGTTTTACCGGTTCCGGGTGGCCCCCAGAAAATCATCGAGTGCAGCCGGTTGGACTCGATCGCCTGGCGCAATGGCTTGCCGGGAGCGAGCAAATGTGACTGGCCAAAGACCTGGTCAAGTTCGCGCGGACGCATACGATCCGCAAGCGGATTGAATCCCTTTTCCGCGTTGAATAAATCAGTCATGGCCGGCAGTGGAGCCGCTGCAAGCTAGCCGCCGACACCGTAGACGTCAACGCCATCCGGAGGCACAAACTTGAACGTGGCCGGGTTGTGCACCACTCCCATGCGCAGATTATCAAACACGATCTGGGTGCTCTGTCCGAACTGGTCCTGCAACTCCATGGCTCGCACCTGGGCATCTTCAAGGCCGATAAAGATGCGCTGGTACTCGAGGTCACTGGCCAACGGCTCAAGCTCGATCCAGTAAAGGTATTTGCGTTGCCCGACTTCGCTGACCTTGAACTGTTGCGTGACGTCTGATTCTTTCATCAGGATCATGATCGGGGCATTCGAAATACTTTCATCCATCGGCTTGACCGTGACCTGGTCGAGCTCTACGTCGTAAATCCAGAGTTCGCTACCGTCGGCGATGATGCGTTGCTCAAACGGCTCGGAATAAATCCATGCAAACTTGCCGGGCCGCTGCAGCGCCAGCGTGCCGCGGCTTTGCTGTACGACATTCTTGTCTTCATCGAGCAGCGTCTGCTTGAACTCGGCGCTCAGGTTATCCATGTTCTTGAGTGCCGTCTTGAGGCGCTGCTCGGCATCGGCGGCCGCTGCGGGGAACGACAGGCTGCCGATCAGCCCGATGACTAATAGTGGCAGGAGTTTCATTTTCAGTCTGCCGGCGGCGGGGGCGCCAGAACTTCGCGGCTGCCGTTCGATTGCACCATCGACACGACGCCGGAAGCTTCCATCTCTTCGATCATGCGCGCGGCCCGGTTGTAACCGATCTTCAGACGCCGCTGTACATAGGAAATTGATGCCTTGCGTGTTTCGGTAACCACTGCAACCGCCTCGTCATAAAGTGGATCCGCTTCTTCACCGTTGGAATCGCGGGGCGCTTCTCCCGGCAATATCGCCGCACTTGATTCTTCAAGGACATCGGGAATGTAGTTTGGTTCACCCGATTTCTTGATCTCGTTGATAACCGCATGCACTTCGTGGTCGTCAACAAATGCGCCGTGAACGCGTTCCGGCACACTGGTGCCGGGCGGCAGGTAAAGCATATCACCGTGGCCGAGCAGGGTTTCCGCACCCATTTGATCGAGTATGGTGCGCGAGTCTATCTTGGACGATACCTGGAACGCGATACGAGTCGGAATGTTCGACTTGATCAGCCCGGTAATAACATCCACCGAGGGACGCTGGGTCGCGAGCAACAGGTGTATGCCCGAGGCACGCGCTTTCTGGGCGAGTCGCGCAATCAGCTCCTCGACCTTTTTACCCACGACCATGATCATGTCGGCAAATTCATCGACCACGACCACGATATACGGCAGGGTTTCGAGGTCTTCGGGCTTAGCATCGGGATCGAGCAACAGTTCCTTTTTGTCGAATAACGGGTCCTCGATCGGTTTACCCGCGGCAGCGGCCTCGCGGATCTTGCGGTTGTAGCCTGCAATATTGCGAACCCCGAGTGCCGCCATCAGGCGGTAACGCCGCTCCATTTCCGCGACGCACCAGCGCAGTGCGTTCGCCGCCTCCTTCATGTCGGTTACCACCGGCGCAATCAGGTGCGGAATACCTTCGTAGATATTGAGCTCGAGCATTTTCGGATCGATCAGGATCATGCGCACGTCTTCCGGTGTCGCCTTGAACAGAATGCTGAGCAGCATGGCGTTGATAGCAACCGACTTACCGGAGCCGGTGGTACCGGCAACCAGCAGGTGCGGCATCTTGGAGAGGTCGGCAACCACTGCTTCGCCACTGATGTCTTTACCGAGGGCGAGCGTCAACGGCGAGGCCGCCTGGTCGAAACTCTTGGACTGGATGATTTCGCTCAGCGCGACCAGTTCACGATTCTCGTTGGGTATTTCAAGACCCATCACCGATTTGCCCGGAATGATTTCAACGACTCGAACCGCGATCACCGACAGCGCGCGCGCCAGGTCCTTGGAAAGATTCGAAATCTGGCTAACCTTGACGCCCGGTGCAGGCAGGATTTCAAAGCGCGTGATGACTGGACCCGGATGCACCGATTCGACCTCGATCTCGATCCCGAAATCGAGCAGCTTTAATTCGAGCTGTTGCGACATCGCCTCGAGCGCCGACTTGGAGTAGCCGGCAACCTTGGGCTTCGGCTTGTCGAGTAGCGCCAGCGGTGGAATCGTGCTTCCGCCCTTGCCGGTGGGCTTGAACAGGGGGATCTGCTTTTCCTTCTCGACCCGGACACTCGGTTCGATCTGCTCGACGACGGGCTCGATTTTTACCGGTTTGCGCTTTTCGAGTTTGCGCTGCTGTACCTGGAACACCTGCTCGCGCTCGCTGCGGTTACGATTGCCCTCGAACCGGTCGCGCATCATGTAGTAGCGATCGAGGAGCTTGTCTAACAACAGCAGCGTGTACCTGCCGATATTATCAACCACGGCCAGCCACGACAGCCCGGTAAACAGGGTCAACCCGGCCAGAAACAACGCCAGGTGCATGACCGTGGCGCCGACAAAACCCAGGCCCTGGGAAAAATAGTTGCCGGTGATCTGCCCGAGGATGCCACCCGAATCGAGCGGCATCGCACCCGGTTCCACGGAAAAATGAAGGCTCGACAACGCGCAGCCCGATATTAACGTGAGCACGAAGCCACTCCAGCGAATAACCAGCAACTGGTAGCGATCCTCGGGGCTCAAATCGCGCATTCTGACCAGGATTATGCCGTTGTAAATCAGCATGATGGGCAGCAGGAAAGCGAGGAAACCGAACAGGTAAAAGGTTAGGTCCGCAATCCAGGCACCGGCGGCGCCACCGAAGTTGCTGATTTCGCTATTCGTGCCGCTGTGCGACCAGGAGGGATCCAGCACGTCGTAACTGAACATCGCGACCAGGAAGTAAGCCGCGAGTGCGAACGACAGCAGCATGCCCGCTTCGCGCAGGCGTTGATTAACCTGGCCAAACATGAGCCTGGCATCCTGTTGATCGGAACGTGGTTTATGTCTTGCTTGCGCCAATTTGATTGATGTCCTGCATAAAGCGGGCTATTTTACATGATCAACTCGTGCGGGAACCAGAATTAATCCCATTGAAATTACCTACCCAATCGCCATATAGTCATTTGCAATTTTTGCCATTACTATTGGCGTCTTTTCAAGCCTGTTCATTCTGAGAGCATTTGATGTCCAATCCCACGCATCGCCGGGTTATTATCCTCGGTTCCGGTCCGGCCGGATACACGGCAGCGATTTACGCTGCGCGCGCCAACCTGAATCCCACCGTCATTACCGGGGTTGAGGCCGGCGGTCAGCTAATGACGACTACCGACGTCGACAACTGGCCCGGCGATGTCGAAGGCCTGACCGGTCCGGTGTTGATGCAGCGCATGCAGCAACACGCCGAACGCTTCAATACTGAAATCATTTTCGACCATGTCAACGAGGTGTTTCTGCAGGAGTCGCCGAAGCGCCTTGTCGGTGACAGCGGAAGCTACACTTGCGACGCATTGATCATCGCTACCGGTGCCAGCGCGATGTACCTGGGCGAACCCTCCGAGGAAAAATTTCTCGGTAAAGGCGTATCGGCCTGCGCGACCTGTGACGGATTCTTTTTCCGGGGGCAAAAAGTTGCAGTGATCGGTGGCGGCAATACCGCCGTCGAAGAAGCGCTTTATCTGTCTAACATCGCGGCCGAGGTCACGCTGGTCCACCGCAGAGATGCCCTGCGTGCGGAGAAAATTCTGCAGGATAAACTATTCGAAAAGGCCAAGAATGGCAACGTCAATCTGGAGTGGTTCAACGTATTCGATGAAGCACTGGGTGATGAATCCGGCATTACCGGGTTGCGAATCCGTAACGTAAAGGACGACAGCACGCGCGAACTTGACCTGACTGGCATCTTTATCGCCATAGGTCACAAACCCAATACCGATATTTTTTCCGGTCAGCTCGACATGAAGGGCGGCTATATCACGGTCCACGGCGGCGCCGACGGCAATGCCACCGCGACCAGCATCGAAGGCGTATTTGCCGCGGGTGACGTCATGGATCATGTTTATCGACAGGCGGTTACCTCGGCAGGTAGCGGCTGCATGGCAGCACTCGATGCCGAAAAGTATCTCGATGCCAAGGAACTCGAGTAATGCCGAGCTGCGCGTCAGCATCACTCACTCCCTGGGTGAAGTAAGCGCGAGCGACTGGGACGCGCTGGGCGACAACAGTTATCCCTTCACGCAACACCACGCCTGGGTCAATGCCTACCAGCGCAGTGGAATCGATTACTATCCAAAGCTTGTCTCGGCGATCCCGTATACACCGGCGACGGGCGAACGCTTCCTGATAAACCTCGAACAGGTCTCCGACCCGGATACGCAGCGGCTGCTGTGCGAACTCCTGTGCCAGGCTATCCAGGGATTTTGTCAGGATCAGAAACTGAGCTCCTGGCATATCCTGTTTGCCGAGAAGGAAATTCTGGATTCCCTTGCCGGGTGCGCGATCATGCAGCGCAGCGACGTTCAGTTCCACTGGCAAAACAGGGGCTACGGCGAGTTCGACGATTTTCTATCTGATTTGAGGCCAGGCGGCAGTATCGACGCGCGCGAGTGGCAACAGATTCATAACCTGTATGCCGGTATTTACCGACGTAAATACGGCACCGCCACGTTGACGCCGGATTTCTTTCAGCACCTGGGAGAGCAAATGCCCGACCAGGTGCTCGCTTCGATAACCCGTGACCAGGGGCAGATTGTCGCCGCTTCCCTGTTTTTCCGCAGCAACACGCATCTTTATGGACGCGTATGGGGTTGCGATCAATACTTTCGCCACCTGCATTTCGAATGCTGCTACTACCAGGGCATCGACTACTGTATTGCCGAAAAGCTGCAGTGCTTTGATCCGGGCGCGCAGGGCGAACACAAGCTGGCCAGGGGGTTCCTGCCAACCACGACCTGGTCGGGACACTGGATTGCACATCCACAGTTTCGCGAGGCGATCGAACAGTTTTTACGCCAGGAGCGGCGCTACATCGACAGCTACCGCAAGGATTTGCTGGATCACTCCCCTTTCAAATCGACAGCCTAGTTATATTTAACTTTAATTATATTATATAACTTATTGATATATTTATGATTCCCTGGTTAGAGCCAACGGCAAATCCACATTTTCCCGACACCGCCTCGGCGCTCGTGGAACCGGCTGGATTACTGGCTGCCGGCGGCAGGCTCGACGTCGAGTGGCTGCTGGTTGCGTATCGACAGGGGATCTTTCCCTGGTTCAGCGAGAATGAACCCATCCTGTGGTGGTGCCCTGCGCCGCGCACGGTTCTTTATCCGAACCGTTTTTATCAAAGTAAAAGCCTGCAGAAACTAGCCCGTCAACAGCGCTACCGAATAACCGTCGACCAGGACTTCGAAGCCGTTATCGAAGCCTGTGCGGGAGACCGCAAAGGCCAGAGCGGTACCTGGATCAACTCGCAAGTCATCGACGCCTATATCGATATGCATGAGGCCGGTTTTGCCCACTCGATCGAGTGTCGCCATGGCGACGAGCTTGTCGGGGGTCTCTACGGTATCGCCCTCGGTCGGGTATTTTTTGGCGAATCCATGTTCAGCCACGTGGCCAATGCGTCCAAGCTTTGCCTGAAGTACCTGGTTGATTCGGAAGACTACGAAATGATTGACTGCCAGCTGCCAACCGGGCATTTACATTCACTGGGCGCAATCGAAATCAGTCGCGAGGAATTCGAATCGGCCTTGAATCGATGGATCTAACCCGTCGGTTTATACCCGGATTTTCCAGCAGGCTCGTTAATCACCGATATAGGCGATCGCCTCGATTTCAACCAGCATCGACGCTTCCGC
>CALZHS010000154.1 GCA_945787265.1 uncultured Gammaproteobacteria bacterium
AACGCCGAGCGTCGCATTAATCCGGACTTTGTGCTCAACAGAAGTCCTTACCAAAATGCCCAGATACTTTTGGCGCGCGAAAATTTTGCCTGTGGCTCCTCACGTGAGCACGCAGTCTGGGCGCTGCTGGATTTTGGCTTCAGAGTTGTCATCGCGCCGAGTTTTGCCGATATTTTTTATAACAACTCATTCAAGACCGGCCTGCTGCCGATCGCGCTGCGCAGTGAGCTCGTAGACCAGTTATTCAAGGAGCTTGAGAGCGAGGCGGACTACCAGCTGACGATCGATCTAGAGAATCAGTTGGTGTGCAATCCAGGTGGAATCGAAATGGCGTTTGAAATTGACGACTTTCGCAAGTATTGCCTGCTGAATGGACTCGACGATATCGGATTGACGATGAAACACGCAGAGACAATAAAGGCGTTTGAGAGAGAATACTACGAAAAACAGCCCTGGTTGAAGTAGGAAATAATCCGATGAGCAACAAAATAGCGGTCCTGGCCGGCGACGGTATCGGCCCTGAAATAATTGCCGAGGCGGTCAAAACGATTCATTGTCTGCAGCAGGATTTCGGTTTCGAAGCGGACCTGGAGTACGCCGCGATCGGCGGTGCCGGTTACGACCAGTCGGGTCAGCCACTGCCAGCCGAAACCCTCGAGATTTGCGAGCAGTCGGACGCGGTACTGTTTGGTGCCATCGGTGGACCTCAATATGATGAGCTGCCGCGCGAGTTGCGTCCTGAAAAAGGCCTGCTGAACCTGCGTTCGTCGCTGTCGCTTTTTTCGAACCTGCGCCCGGCGATACTCTATCCCCAACTCGCCGATGCCTCCAGCCTCAAGGCCGAGCTGGTAGCGGGCCTCGATATTATGATCGTGCGTGAACTCACCGGTGGAATTTACTTTGGTCAACCTCGCGGGATACGTGAACTCGAAAATGGTGAGCGCCAGGGTTTTAATACCCTCGTATACGCCGAGCACGAAATCGAGCGTATTGCCCGTTCGGCCCTCGATATCGCAATGTTACGCAATCGCAGACTTTGTTCAGTCGACAAGGCCAACGTGCTCGAGGTATCCGAACTCTGGCGCGAAGTCGTGAACCGGGTCGCTGGCGAATATCCTGAGGTCGAGGTAAGCCACATGTACGTTGATAATGCCTCGATGCAACTGGTGCGAGCTCCCAAGCAGTTTGACGTCATTGTAACGAGCAACCTGTTTGGCGATATCCTTTCGGATACGGCCGCGATGCTAACGGGTTCGATCGGCATGCTGCCGTCGGCATCACTCGATAAAAATGGCAAGGGCCTGTATGAGCCGGTTCACGGTTCGGCACCGGATATCGCGGGCAAGGGCCTGGCCAATCCCCTGGCGACTATTCTTTCGCTGGCCCTGATGTTGCGTTACAGCCTGCAGCAGCCAGATCTCGCAGACCAGATAGAAGTCGCTGTTGGAAACGTACTTGACCAGGGAATGAGGACCGCCGATATTGCAGAAACCTCGTCCAGTGTGGGCACCTCGGAGATGGGTGACGCAGTGGTTGCAGCGTTGCGAGCGCTTGCCTGAGAGGGGATTTATGGAGAAAGCAATGAACAGAGTCGGATTTATCGGTTGGCGTGGAATGGTCGGCTCGGTGTTGATGCAGCGTATGCTTGCCGAGCGGGATTTTGACTGGATCGAAGAGCCGGTATTTTTTACCACTTCGCAAGCCGGCCAGGACGGCCCGGAGATCGGCAGAGCGGTGCCGTCGTTACAGGATGCAACGGATCTCGAGCGGCTGAAATCGATGGATGTCATCGTCACCTGCCAGGGTGGTGATTACACAAAGCAGGTACACGGCGAACTTCGTGCCGCTGGCTGGAAGGGTTACTGGATCGATGCGGCCTCGGCACTGCGCATGGATGAACAAAGCGTGATCATTCTCGATCCCGTCAATCGACAGCTTATCGACGCAGCGCTCTCTGCAGGTTGCCGGGATTTCATCGGTGGCAACTGTACGGTAAGCCTGATGATGATGGCCATGGCCGGTTTATTTGAAAATGGCGAGAGCTTATTGCCGGCATGGGTTGCCTGCACCGGAGCGTGGCCGATTTGCTGGACGATCCCGCCTCGGCGATCCTGGAAATCGATCAACGCGTGACCGAACAATTAGGTTCCTCCAGTTTTCCATGCGAGGAGTTTGGCGTACCTTTAGCCGGTAGCCTGATCCCGTGGATCGATGCGCAGCTCGATAACGGCCAGAGCCGGGAGGAATGGAAAGCCGGCGTAGAGGCCAACAAGATCCTGGGGCGCACTCGAGAACTGGTTCCGATCGATGGATTGTGCGTACGTGTGGGCGCGATGCGATGCCATTCCCAGGCGCTTACCGTAAAGCTCAAGCAGAATCTACCGCTGGACGAAATTCACGAAATGCTTGCCGCGTCAAACGACTGGGTGCGGGTTTTGGCGAATGACCGGCAGGTATCGATGCAGGCTCTATCCCCGGCTGCCGTGACCGGCACGCTGGATATACCGGTTGGCAGATTGCGCAAACTCAACATCGGCGAAGAATACCTGGCCGCCTTTACCGTCGGTGATCAATTGCTGTGGGGTGCTGCCGAACCGCTGCGGCGCATGCTGCATATCTTGCGCGACCACTAGTTATGGATAATCGCATCGCGCTTTCTCATGCCAGCGGATTAGCGGCAGGGGCAATTCTCGAGAAACTTTCGGAATCCGGTGTAAAGCCGGATTCATTGATTTTACTCGACCGGGAATCGAACCTGGGCGGACGATTACCTTTTGCCAGTGGCTACCTTGGTGTGCAGGACCAGGACGGATTTGATCTTTCTGAATGTGCCCTGTTGTTGATGCCGGAAACTGATACCGAGCGGGCGACCGCGGCGATAGCGCAGGGCTGCCTGCTGGTCAGTCATGCCATCCCGTCTGATAGCGCAGCAATCTTTATGCCGGATGCCCACAGCCCACAGGCACTTTCATATACGCAAACCAGCCTGAGGCTTGCCGGACCGGAGCTTTCCTGCCTGCTGCCGGTTCTGCTCGAACTCAACCGTGAACATCCTATAGTGCGACTCAATGTGGCTCTGCTGCGAAGTGCAGAATTTTGCGGTAAAGCCGGGGTGGACGAGCTGGCAGCACAAACCGTTAACCTGTTCAATTCGAAGGCCGTTGAGCCCTTAATCTATCCCCAGCAAATTGCCTTTAACCTGCTGCCAGAAACCCCGACCCCGGTTTTGGTAAACGATCTCAGGCGTATTTTGGGAAATAATTCATATTCTGAAACCCTGTCTGTGACTCTACAATCCGTCAATGTGCCAGTATTCCACGGCCTGGTGGCGGCGGTGCAGATTTGTTTCGACGCCGAGGTCAGTTTTGAAGACTGTAAGAATCGCTTGTCGAGGCTCGATAAAGTAACTGTTAAAGATGGGCCGGTAAGCCCGATTTCTGATTGTAATCAATCATTTAGCTGTATTATAAGCCACCTGGAACAGGCCCCTGATCAACCCTCGAGTCTTCATTTCTGGATGATAACGGACCCCATGAGATATGGATTAGCAAATAATTACGTGAATGTTACGGACTTTTTGCTAGAATCTTTTTTGTAATCTATAGTTACATCTGCTTGTGAAAGTGTTTTCTTTAAAGTAAATTCTCTGGCTGTAATCATAGGTGCATGGATTAAAGGCACTTTTTATAAGAAATTGTTGGGGAGCTGGGAGACTAAACGTGCGTAATCTGGGACTAATTTTAGCATTATGGTTGGCAGCTTTGTTGCCAACGAGCAGTCTTGCCCTCGGACTTGGCGAGATCCAGGTCAATTCATTTCTGAACCAGCCGCTCGACGCGGAGATCGAAGTAATTTCTGCTCGCCCCGGCGAGATCGACGATCTGCTGGTCAGTCTTGCCTCGAGCGAGGCTTTTACGCGTGCCGGTCTGGCCCGTCCGCGCCATCTCTCTGAGCTCAGATTCTCGGTAAGAAAGAACGAGGAAGGCGACCAGGCTGTCATCGTTGTTTCGACGAAGGCGGGTGTTAAGGAACCTTTCCTCAACTTCCTGATTGAAGCCGACTGGTCGAAGGGACGGGTGCTGCGTGAATTTACAATCCTGCTTGATCCGCCATTTTACGCGGATCAACCTGCGCCGGTTGAAAGCGTCGTGGAACCCGTTGAACAGGCTGCAGTCGACGAAGCCACCGTCAGCGAGATAGAAGCCACTGTCAGCGAGATAGTAGAACAGTCCGAATTGACAAGCTCGGTCGAAACCAGTGAACCTGCCGAGCCCTTTGCAGGCGTCACCGAACCGATTGCGCTTGCGGAGGATACGTCCCAGCCCGTCATTCCCGAACCCGTGCCTGAACCCGTTAGTGGCGGCTATATCGACGAAACTACAAACGTCACCCAGGGTGACGTTTTGGTCGTTAAGGGAGACACATTATGGAGTATCGCGTCGCGCTACAAGGATGACGATCATACGATGTCCCAGGTAATGCTCGCTTTTCAGCGCGCCAATCCGGGAGCCTTTAACGACGGTAATATCAATAGCATGAAAGAAGGTGCGATCCTGCGCGTTCCCGGTGCCGAAGAACTCGATGGATTGGGACAGCAGGAGGCGTATGCAGAGGTACTGGTGCAGAATGGACTTTGGGACGAGTACGTAGCCCGCGTAACCGGGGTAACACCCGCGGTTGCAAGCGAGGATGCGGGCCCCGAAGCGGTGGCCCAGGAAGATACCGCCGCAGCGGAAAGTGGTGAACTCAGTTTATTGATGCCCGGAGATGCCGAAAGTGAATCGACCGGAACAGGGGACGCCGACGTCGATGCACTGCGCACCAAACTTGCCCTGGCCGAGGAAGAACTCGAAGCATCACGCATCGAAAACCAGGAACTGGAGTCTCGTATAACCGAACTCCAGGCGAGGCTCTCCAAGCTCGAAGAACTGCAGAAAATGGTCGAGATCGAAGACGACAGTCTTGCCCAGTTACAAGCCGATCAGGTCCAGGAAATACCGGATGGTGAAAGCGAAGAGATCGTTAGTGAAGAGCCAGTTACCGAAGAAGCTGTCACCGAAGAGACGATGACCGATGATGTCATTTCCGAAACCATCGCGGCTGATGAAGAAGCACTACTGGAAGAGTTGCTGGCAGAGGAAGCAGCGGCGCAAGCCGAGGAGCAGGCTACTCAGCAAGCCAGTGATATACCCGATGGTGAAAGCGAAGAAAGTGTCGAAGAAAGCGTCACTGAAACAATGACGACCGAGCAGGCTGCGGATGGTATGGTCGACGATGAAGTACAAGAGGAGGCCGCGGTTACGCCACCGGCGCCGGTAATCGTGACTCAACCGACCCGCGCACCTTCAATTTTCGACGGGCTGTTGCCACCAGATGTGATCGACATGATTCCGTCGATGGACAGTATTATCGGAGATCCAATCATTCTCGCTGCGATCGGCGGTGTGATCCTGCTGTTGATTATCCTGTACTTTTTAAAAAAAAGAAAAGGCTCGACTGACGAGGAGACATCAATAGTCGCAGGTGACGATGACGATCTGTTCACCGGCTACGACGAAGAAGACGAACTCACCCCGATCCACCTTGTCGATGGTGGTGAGTCCGAAGAAACCGATATTCATGCCCCTGGGGCAGATGAATTAGCTCCCGCTGAACCGGCCGAGGAAGTCGTTGCCGAAGTCGAAGCACCGGTTGATGCCGAGCCACAGGAAGATCCCGGCGCTGCCATTGAATCTGCCGACACCGAAATGCTTGAACCAGCAGCGCCGACTGCGGCCACTGCTGAGCAGGACGACGTATTGAACGAGGTCGACGTATACCTGGCCTACGGACTTTATGATAATGCCGAAGAGCTGTTAAACAACAGTTTGACCGAGCAGCCGGAACGCGCCGATTACCGCTCGAAGCTGCTGGATACCTATTTCGCGACCAAGAATGCGGAAGCTTTCGTCAAGGAAGCTGGAAACCTCAAATCCATGGGCGACGCCGCGAACAGTTACTGGGATCGTGTACAGATCATGGGTTATGAACTTGCGCCTGATAATGCGCTGTTCTCCGATGCCAAGGATAGCGGTCTAAGTGCTGCAGATCTCGAGATTTCGAAACCCCAGGAAGCGGATTTCGACCTGGGTTCGGCCGACGACACTACCAATTTCTCGACTACAGATTTCAATCTGGGCGAAGACGACACGGGCGGAGATTTCAGCGATTCCGGTTCGCTGGGTGAGGCGGGGCAAATTGCCGCTACCCAGGTCCTCCAGCAAGTGGGTGAATTGCCCGAGCTCGATGACGAGGATGATACCAATTTACGAGGCGAGGCCGAGCCTCAAAGCGACGAGCTGGAGCTCCCCGAAGATATTGGTGATGAGCTCGAGTTTTCAATAGATGAGGCGGCAGCCGATAGCGGCGCTGAATCTGAACGGCCTGCCGCAAGCGACGAGATCGATCTTGATGACATCTCCATGGACTTCGATGTCGATGAGGATGCGGCAGCGGAGGCTGAAGATAATTCCGAAATCGATTTCGAAACTGAATTTGACGCGGGCCTGGAAGAGGGTGATGGGCTGGACCTTGACGAAGCCGCGGCTGGGACGGGTGAGCTTGAGCTGGATACCTCGGAAAAAGGTGAGGAAGAATATACCGAAACCGCAGTTATCACGCCGAACTATGAGGACACCGAAGTCGTGCCAGACCTCAGGAGCGCGGCAGCGGCCGAGGATGAGCCGGATTTCGGCACCGATGACACCGCGATTATCGATCTGGATGAAACTTCGCTCGAAACCGGGGAGTTGAATCTGGAAACAGCCGAGTTGAATCTCGAAACCGCGGAGTTGAATCTCGATACCGGTGAACTCGACTTACCCGGCGAGGAAGAGGATGACGATGATGAGGATATATCGATCATTGATTTTGGCGGAGAGGATTTCGTCGAACCTACCGACATCGTTGAGTCTATCGCGGAAGGGGATGACGACGAATCTGAAGACGTTAAAACCGGTACCTTCGCACCCGGTGACTTCGAAGAGCCGACGGCTGCGGTCGACTCGATTTCTGATATCGATGATATCAGCGACCTGATGTTACCGGACGATGTTGACGAAGTATCGACCAAGCTTGACCTGGCCCGCGCATTTATCGATATGGGCGATACCGAGGGCGCTCGTGGTAGTCTCGAAGAGGTCATTGCCGAGGGCAATGATGATCAGAAGACAGAAGCAAAAGCGTTGCTTGACCAGATTTAGCCTGTTAACCGGGACTGCTGTTAGAGGATCAAAAGGCCTGCCGAGAAATCAGCAGGCCTTTTTACTTTACCGCCTCAATAGTCGACCCTGGCGGGTTCACAATTAACGCCG
>CALZHS010000155.1 GCA_945787265.1 uncultured Gammaproteobacteria bacterium
TGAGACCAGCTTGTCGTAGCGTCCGGTCAGGTTGCGGTAATCCTCGAACAGCACAGTGATGCTGTCTTCGAGGCCTTCGTCCTGCACGCGCCGGGTGGCAATATCGTACTGCTCCCGGGAAATTGTCGTCGTGGTCACCCGGCAGCCGTACTGCCTGGCCGCGTATATCGCGAGCCCGCCCCAGCCGGTACCGATTTCGAGCAGGTGATCGCTCGGCTGCAGGTCGAGTTTACGGCAGATAACATCGAGCTTGTAGAGCGCGGCTTCATCCAGGTCTGCTTCCGGGTGCGGGAATATTGCGGACGAATACATCATTTCCGGATCGAGAAACAAGGCGAAGAAATCGTTGCTGAGATCGTAGTGGCGCGAAATATTCGCGCGCGCCTGTTTTTCCGTATTGCGATTGAACCAGTGGGCAAACTTGTCGCCCAGGCGCTGGACGAATGGTTTCTCATCATCCATCTGGTTCAGGAAATCGATATTAACCGACATCAGCCGCACTACGTCGACGAGATTTGGCGTTGTCCACTTGCCCAGCATGTAGGCCTCGGCGCCCCCGATCGATCCGCCAAAGGCGATATCCCGGTAGGCAGTGGCGTCGTGGATCACGATCTTTGCCTTGACGTCGATCTTGTCGGCAGGATTTCCAAAGCCGTGCAACTCGTCACCGTCTTCGATCAAAAGGTAACCGCGAGGCATATGCTGCAGGCGCTTGAGTAGTTGATTTTTCGCAAAACCATTGATTAAACCTGGTTTTGCAGTGGATTTGACCGCGGAGGGATTTACAGTGCTCATGTCTTCGTCTTCAGTCCGGTTATTTTCGATTGGTCTTGTCGGTCCCGGTTCTGGGTGCCGGGATGATCATAAAACGGGTTGCGCTTAATCCAGAGTTTCAATGCCTGCCAGTAAATCGCCAGCGCAACCTTGGCCGTCATCCAGGGATGCTGAAGCAGTATCCCCGCGAGTGCTGCGCTACTGATTTCGCGTCGCTTCAACGCCATCGTCGCGTCCATGTGAATCTCTCCACTGCACTCGGTTTCAAGGTTGAGGCTTAAAACTCGCTGCGGATTATTGCTACACCAACGGTAAGTCATGTTCATGGGATTAAAGGGCGACACATGCATTAGTTTCTGGAACCGGGTACGCTGCGTACGTTGCTTTGGATCACATTGCAATACGTAGCTCTGCCGTTCATTCCAGGGTGTGTTAGTTACTTCAACAACGATGTACTGCAGCTCTTTGCGGCCATTAAAACAATAGTAACAGCTGATCGGGTTTATGTTGAAGCCGAAATAGCGCAGGTTGGCCAGCATTCGAATCGGACCATCGTGCCAGTGCCCCGTTTCCGCGTGGATCCTGTCGCGCACGGCCTGTTTCAACGATACCCCGGGATCACCCAGGAAATCGCTGCGCCGAAAGCGTGCCGGGCGCCAGGATTTGGTCGACCAGAATGGCGACAGTTCAAGCACCTTGTCGAGTTCATCCAGGTCCAGGTACATCATGAATACCTGGTAGGTAAACCGGTGTTCATGCGGCGTAAACCGACGATGCCGCAGGTACCCCTGGTAGATCGCGCTATGCATAGGCCGCTTCGGGAAATGGCGTCCCAACCTGCTGCTCCACGGTCGCCAGGCGATTGATCGCGTCGGCAACCCGCCGTCCACTGACGACACCATCCTCGTGGAATCCGTTACCCAGGTAGGCGCCCGCAAACCAGGTGCGATTGAGCCCGTTAAAATCCTGGATTTTCCGCGCTGCCGCGATCGAATCGAGTGAAAATACCGGGTGGCTGTAGTTGAAGGTTTCGATTATTTTATCGGACGCTATCGATTCGGTCGCATTGAGCGTAACACAAAAGGTGGTGTCCGATTCCAGCCCCTGCAGTATGTTCATGTTGTAATTCAACACCGCCCGCGACTGATAACGCTCGCGCAACCAGTAGTTCCAGCTGGACCATGCAGCGCGCCGACGCGGCAGCAGGCTTTCATCGGTGTGCAGCACGACCTCGTTGGACTGGTACGGAATATCGATCAGGGCATCCCGCTCCGCCCGGGTCGCATCGTCGATCAGCGCCAGGGCCTGGTCACTGTGACAGGCAAAGATCACCTGGTCATACTGCAGGGCGCGCCCATTTGCCATGATCAACTCTACCGATTCGGGGCGGCGACGCACCGAGGAGATCCTGGCGTTTACGGATATTGCATCGGCGAACTCCCGGGTCAACGGTTCCAGGTAGCTTCTTGATCCACCCCTGATCACGTGCCACTGCGGGCGGTTATTCACGCTTAGCAATCCGTGGTTCTTGAAAAACCGGGTAAAGAAGAGCAGTGGGAAATCTCCCATGCTTTTGGTTGAAGCTGACCAGATCGCGCATCCCATCGGCAACAGGTACTGGTAGATGAACGCATCGCCATAGCGATTGTCGGCGAGATATTCTGCGAGCGTGGTGGCCGCGTCGATACGCCCGCTTTCGAGATCGCGCACCGCCTCGCGATTAAAGCGCAGAATATCCTGCAGCATTCCATGAAATGAAGGTTTAAACAGATTTCGCCGTTGCGCAAACAGCGTGTTCAGGTTGTTACCGCCATACTCGAGGCCGGTCTCGTCACAGCGCACGCTGAAACTCATTTCAGTAGGCTGGGTTTCGACCCCCAGTTCCTCGATCAGCTCGATAAAGTTCGGATAGGTCCAGTCATTGTAAACGATGAAACCGGTATCGATCGCGTATTGGCGACCCGCTACTTCGACATCAACGGTAGCCGTATGCCCCCCGATTCGCGGAGCCGACTCGTAAACGGAAATCTCGTGCTTGTGTCGCAGGTAGTAGGCGGCCGTAAGACCGGATATACCCGCACCGATAATGGCTACCTTCATTTGCCTGCACTCTCCTCGGATTGTTTCGCTGGAACATCTGTTTTGGGGGCGACCATTTTCTGCCACAGTCCGGGCATCAGCTTCGACAGCAACAGCAGGGCCGACAGCCGCAGTGGAAAACTATAGGTTCTTGGCCGCGCAGCAATATTTTTGATAATGCGCGTGGCCGCTTCATCGACCTGCATCAGGAACGGCATCGGGAAATCATTCTTGCGCGTCAACGGGGTGTCGACAAAGCCCGGGTTGACTACCGTGACATCGATGTCCTCGGCTGCGAGATCCATACGCAGGCTATCGAAGAAATAGCGCATTGCCGCTTTCGAAGCCCCGTAGGCCTCGGCCCGCGGGAATGGTGCAGCGGTTACCTGGGATGCTACCGCGACGACGTGGGCGCGATCACTGCTGCTTTTGCGCAACAAAGGCAAGGCGATCTTCACGCAATTAACCGTGCCAAAAAAATTGACCTCCATGACACGACGCACGGCCGCCCAGTCGGGTTCCGGGAAATCGAGGTACTCGCAGTTGCCCGCGTTCAAAATCACCTGATCAAGCTGCGGAGAGATTTGCGCCATTTGGTCGCGCACGACGTCCATGGCCTTGTCGTCGGTAATATCGCAGACCAGCGGGGTGATATTGGCATCGAGTTCGGCAAGCTTGTTCAACTCTGCCTGATTACGCGCCGAAGCGATCACCTGGTTACCGCTGGCGGCCAGCTGCAGCGCCAGGCTTCTGCCGAGGCCGCTGCTGGCACCGGTAATCCATATTACTTTTCTGGCTGTGGCGATCATGCTGCTAACTCGCCAGTCTCAGCTTGATCCAGCGCGTCACGTTGCCGAGCAAAGGCAACTGCTCGTACAGCATCGCGCCCATATCATAAAAGTCCTCGTGAAAATCTATCTTGTCGCTGATCTGGAGGTGGCTGACCCCGCGCACGCTGATCAGCCGATTACCAAGTTTCGGGTGCTTGAAATGCATCATCCATTTCACGTAGGCCGAACTGCCGTTGACGAGCTCGTCCAGGTACTCGAAGCGACAGTCGCTAAGATCGGCGCACATCGAGGTGAAGTAATCTTCAAGTTCGACCAGGCCTCTTATTTCGTGGACCGGGTCCTTGAACACGATGCCATCGCTGTAGAGCTCGCGCAGCTGGCTCAGGTCGGCTTCATGCAGGACTCGGAAGAAGTCCTTGAAACGCTCGACTATGGGAGTGTTGGTATTCATTCTATTGTTCCGCTCTCGTGCTCGTAAGGGGTATTGGGGATCTTATACGAGGCCAGCAGAGAATTGGATCAATTGTGATCCGGTAAGGCCAATAACACGTACACAGCCCTACAAACCGAAACTTGAGTAGATATAATGGCTCTCATGACAAAAATCGCGGCACCCGGCGACAAGCTCGCGCATCTCAGCGCCTGCATTGATCGCGTGGCTGAACATCGAGACAAGGCGGCCTTCGCCGAACTGTTCGATCACTACGCCCCACTGATCCGCTCCTACAGCCTGGCGCGCGAGCCGGGGGCCGACCTGGTCGCCGACGAACTGGTACAGGAAGTCATGACCCGGGTCTGGCTCAAGGCCGAGAAGTATAACGCCAGGCTTGCCAACCTGAATACCTGGATATTCACGCTGGCTCGTAACTGCCGCATTGACTACCTGCGACGCAACAGTCGCTACGTCACCGAAATCGACCCTACCGACATCTTCAACGACATCGAAGACGAGGGTCCGGGTCCGTTTCAACTGGCCCAGCAAAGCCGGGTCCAGCAAAGTATCCGGGCAGGATTAGAACAGCTGCCCAAGGAACAATCGGAAATATTAACCAAGGTCTATCTGGAGGGGAAAAGCCATCAACAAACCAGTGAAGAGCTGAAGCTGCCGCTTGGCACGGTGAAATCCCGCGTACGCCTGGCGCTGCAGAAACTCGAAGTTCTGGTAACGAGGTAAACATGGATAAATCAAACAACCATCCCTATGACGAATTACTGGCAGCCTACTCCGCGGGTAGCCTGCCGCTGAGCCAGGCATTGTGCATTTCGGCACACCTGGAACACTGCCAGGACTGCGCACAAAAGCTGCAGCGACTGAACCATGTCGGCAGCGAATTGATGCAGAAGCTGAAACCCTCGCGGACCTCGGACGAGCTCAAGCACAAGCTGCTCAACATGCTCGATTCATTGCCGGAAGACGAACCGGAAGACGAACCCAGCCGGCACGACCCGCGGGTACCGCGCTGTCTGCACCAGTTTGTGGAACGTGGTTACGATAATTTGAACTGGAAACGCGTCTCTGCCGATATCCACAGCGTCGAGTTGTGTCGTGACAGCAATGGTGCCAAGGTTGAATTGCTTAAAATCAAACCCGGGGGTTCTGCGACGACGCATACCCACATGGGTGATGAATACACGGTGATTCTCGAGGGCA
>CALZHS010000156.1 GCA_945787265.1 uncultured Gammaproteobacteria bacterium
CCGATGTCGTTCAAGACCTATGCCTACACCCCGGCGGGCTCCTGGAACTGGTTTCACGGCTGGACCCTGACTTACCTGATCTGGTGGCTGGCCTGGGGCCCGTTTGTCGGCATCTTTATCGCGCGTATCAGTCGCGGCAGAACCATCCGCCAGTTCGTCATCTACGTGGTTGGTGTACCCACCATCGTTTCAATGCTCTGGTTTGCCGCTTTTGGTGGCGCCGCGATTCATATCGAAATGTTTGGTGCCGGTGGCATCGCCGACAAGGTGTTTGCCGACGTGGCCGGCGCACTGTTCGGGTTCTTCGAGTACTTTCCCGGCACCACGCTGCTCAATTTCCTCGCCGTCTGCCTGATCTTCATCTTCCTCGTGACGAGCGCGGATTCGGGCACCTTCGTCATCAGCATGATGACCAGCAAGGGCGACTTGAACCCGCAGACAAGGTTAAAGCTGGTTTGGGGATTAATCATGGCCGGCATTACTATCGCCACCATCGTCACCGAGAGTGTCAAGGTAGCCAAGGTCATGGCAATCACCGGGGCAATCCCCTTCACCTTTGTCATCATTCTGCAACTCGCCGCATTCTTCAGGATCGTGCGCGAGGATCCGATCGTGCGCGAAAAACACACCGTGGTGCGGCATGTCGGCAGCGACAGTCAATCCGATGAAAGCGCGGCTTAAGGGGGATACGACAATGATAAATAAATACCTGAAACAAGTTGTTGCAGTCCTGTTATGCACCGTGCTCGTCGCCTGCGGCGGTGAAGATCGCAACAGTCTGCGGGTCGGCGCCAAGCCTTTCGCGGAAAGCATGATTCTCGCGGAAATGATCGCACAGATGGCCGAAAACGCAGGCATACCGGTAGAGCGCAGTATTCCGTTCGGACTCACGCCGAAAATCATGGAGGCGGTCAAGCAGGACGTGCTGGACGTCTATCCCGAGTACAACGGCACCAGCCTGACGTTCCTCGGGCAGGCACCCACCAGCGATGGTGAAGCCTCGACCGCGGCGGTGCAGGCTCTGTTCAAGCCGCTGGGGCTGGAACTGACCAGCAAGTTCGGCTTCTCTAACGATTACGCCATGGTGATGACGAAAGAGCGGGCCAAGGATCTGGGCGTGAGAACGATTCAGGACCTGACGAAGGTGTCCAGCATCAAGTTTGCCGTGGACGAGGACTTTTTGCAGCGCCCGGCCGACGGGCTGCAGCAAATGAACCGTCGCTACGGTATTACCGGGGCACAAACCACCACCTACCCGGTCGGCACCGAGGGCAAGGACAAGATTGTCTCGGCACTACTCGACGGGTCGGCGGATGTGGGTGAGTTGTTCATGACGGACGGACAAATCGCCGAATACGACATGGTCGTGCTCGAAGATAACCTGGGCTTCTTCCCGGTCTACGAGGTTGCACCGCTGGTGCGTTCGGACGCCCTCGCGAACCTCAAGGGATTGCGCGAGGTGCTGGAAAAGCTGGCCGGCAAAATCACGCCCGCCGACATGCAGGCCATGAACAAGGCCGTCGACCTGGATGCACAGTCGGCGTCTACCGTGGCAGCGTCATTTTTATCATCCAAAGGCCTGCTGCCTGAAGGCGCCGGTAGCGGCGGCGCGGCGAAGATCGCGGTGGTTGCGGATACCGGCGTGGCGCGTGACATTACGACCGCGCGGGGTTTAAGGGCAATTCGTTCCGGCTACGCGGGCAGCGATCTCAATTTGAGCAATAATGCTTCCCCGCTTGAAACGCTTGCCGCGGGTGAAGCACGTGTCGCAATTGTCGGTGCCGAATCGTTTTATAGCCTCGGCGACGAGGGTCCGGTTGCTAAAAACATCGCCGAAGCCTTTGCCGTGCTGGGTTACAAGTCGGCTCACCTGATTGGCCTTGCCAATGGTGGAGACTCCATCGGCGATATGAGCAAGATCGCGACCGGGCCGAAGGGTTCCGGCTCCGCGATCGTGCTGGAGATGTTGCTCAAATCGATTGGCAAAACCGATATCGAGGTCGTGAATTCCGACGACAGCGCGCGCGAGCTGTTGCTGGCTATGTCCAAGGGTAATCACGATGGCGTGTTTTTAATGGCACCATCGAAGGAAAGAGGGATCGCTACCTTGATGAGAAATGCGTTTTACAAGCTGATCGATTTAAGCGAATGGGCACAGGGTGGACACACGGCCAGGTTCAGCTTTATCAGGCCCGCGACCATACCGGCAAACACCTACCCGTCGCAGAGTAATCCTATAACCACGGTGAGCACCCAGTTTGTGCTTGCGAGCCCGGCTAAAACGGTTCAGGCAGCGGGTGAAGTCGGACCGGGTACCGCCGGTATCGATTCGAGCGCGGCGATCCCCGTCAGCGCGAGCGCGGTGAAGGCAATACGCGAAGCACTCGGCGCCATGGATGTGATCGACCCCGCCATCCCGGTGCACGGTTCGCTGGTGCCCGAAATTACGGTCGTGGATAAATCGCTGCCCTTCAGTGCAGATATTTCAATTATTAATATCCTGATGATCCTGTTTACGGTATGGGTGCTTTACCTGGTAGGCCTGCCCAGCCCGCGCGATTTCAAAATGCCCGACGACCTTTAACCAGCCAAGATAATTAGGAGATTTGACGATGGTAAATTATTTAGCCCCCATAGACCTGGAAGACGAGCACCTTTCGGCTGGTGTCATTGAAAAAACGGTACAGATGGCAACCGGCGTGAAGGGTGCACAGGTCTACCTGATGACCGTGATCCCCGGTATCACGCCGGGCATCGATCAGCGTTACGCTATCCGTGGCGAAATGCACGGTTCTACCGAGTATCCATTACAGGAATGGAAGGATGATGCGGCGAAACAGCTACAGGAAATTGCCGATAAAAGCGTACCCAAGAAAATGCAGGCCGGGGTCGTGGTTGAAAACGGCACGGTCTACCGCGAGATTGTCGAGGCTGCCAAGGATCTGAAGATCGACCATATCGTCATGGGCGCGCATCGACCCTCACTGGCGGATTTCCTGCTGGGCCCGAACTCGGCACGGGTGGCTCGCCATGCAGGTTGTTCGGTAACGGTCGTTCGCGAGACATAAATCACTGACACTCGTTACCAGCGATTTCCATTCCGACCTAAACCAATCGATTCCTGCAACCGGTATCGATGAAACCCATTGATGTTTTACTGGCGATTTCGGTCGCCGTACTGTGGGGTATGGGTTTCATCGTCGCCAAGGCCGGGATGTCGCATTTTTCGCCCATCTTGCTGATGGCATTGAGATTCACCCTGACCGCATCAATCCTGGTCTGGTTTTTTCGACCACCCCCCGGCCTTTTCAAACAGCTGTTCTGGATTTCGCTGGTCAGTGCGGCGCTGCAGTACAGCCTGACCTTTAACGGCGTGCGGGGCATCGATGCGTCGACCGCGGCACTGCTGGTACAGCTCGAAGTGCCGTTCGGATTGATACTCGCATGGCTGGCCTTCGGCGACCGCATCAGGCCCATGCAGGCCCTTGGTATCGTCATCGCGTTCGGAGGCGCGGTATTAATCATCGGCGAACCCAGGCTATCCGGCAACCTGGTCTACGCGTTCCTGGTGATAGGCGGCGCATTCACCTGGGCAGTCGGACAGATCATGATCAAGAAACTCGGCAATCTCGGCGGATTTCGCCTGATCAGCGGGGTATCGCTGTTTGCCGCGCCGCAGCTTTTTGTGGCGTCGTTTCTGCTGGAACGGGATCAGATAGTACAAATTCAAACCGCCTCATTCGCGGCCTGGGGCGCCGTGATTTATCTCGGTGTCATCATGACCGCGCTCGCATACGGTATCTGGTACCGCTTACTTGGGCACTACAGCGTTAACCAGGTCATGCCGTTTTTATTATTGCTACCGGTTACCTCGGTGTTTGGTGGTATATTCTTTCTCGGTGAAACACTGACCATCAAGATTGCGTCGGGCGGTTGCCTGGCAATTATCGGGGTCGCTATGATTACGATTCAACGCTGGCCCTGGCGTCCGCAAATTGCAAAAGATGGAAGCAACATTTAACACGATTGACGACAGCGCCGGTAGCGCTTACGCGAGCCTCGGTACGGTGTGCCTGCGAGGTCTGTTCAGTGACTGGATCGATATGCTGCGCGCCGACTGGTTTCTGTTGTCGTGGCCGGGAGCAGATTGAGAATGAGTAATCCTGTGCTGGTTAACGCCCTGAGAGGCGAAATTATTGAAAATCGACACCGTGGCGCAATCGCAGTCTGTGATCCCAAAGGTCGCCTGGTGCACGCCTGGGGAAACGTCGAGGCGCTGGTGTATCCGCGCTCGGCAATCAAGCCGCTGCAGGCATTACCGCTGGTCGAATCGGGCGCCGCGGACCATTTCCAGTTGGGTGAAGACGAGATTGCGCTGGCCTGCTCATCACACAATGCCGAGCCCGAACATACCGATACCGTGCAAAGCTGGCTGGCACGTCTTAAGCTCGACGCCGAGGCGCTGGAGTGCGGTGCGCATCCGCCATTACACGTCAAGACCGCCGAGTCCTTGCTGATCAACGGGATAGAGCCGGGTAAAATACATAACAACTGCTCCGGTAAACATACCGGTATGCTGACCACGTCTCGATTCCTCGAAGAGGAGACCCGTGGTTACATCGAGCGCGAACATCCCGCCCAGCAGCGCTGGTTCGACGCTCTGGGCGAAATGGCGGACGTCGACATGCGCGCTTTACCCTGGAGTCGAGATGGTTGCGGTATCCCGGTAATCGCAGTACCGCTGAAAGCGATCGCCACCGCGTTCGCGCGGGTTGCGGTACCGGACGATTTACCCGCCACGCGCGGCGAGGCGCTCGATCGCATTACCGGGGCCATTGCCTCGAATCCATTCATGGTTGCCGGCACCGGCAGACTTTGCACCGAGATAATGGCATTAACCGGTCGCAGGGTACTGGTTAAAACCGGTGCCGACGGTGTCTACACTGCGATGTTGCGGGAACAGGGGCTTGGCGTCGCGCTAAAAATCGACGATGGCACCGGAACAGCGGCCGAAGTTGCGATACTTGCGCTTTTGCAGCACCTGCAGGCACTGCATCCCGATGAACGGGAGCAACTCGAGCAACGCTGTCGGGTACCTATCCGAAATACCCGTGGCGTTTTAACCGGTTATCGAGAGTCCGCCGGGCTACGGTAATTTGCCCCAGATCAGGTAATTGCGATGGCCGTGTCCGGCGCGTTAATCCGATATATTTACGCTTTAGATGTGACTTATTTACGCGCCCTCACATCAATCCAATAGCCGAAATCGGCTAAAATTCA
>CALZHS010000157.1 GCA_945787265.1 uncultured Gammaproteobacteria bacterium
ACGCTGATGCAATATGTTGCCGGATCCCTGGCCACCGCGTTCTTCGCCCTGCTGTTCAGCGAGACCTGGACGATTGACTGGACACCGACTTTCTCGATCGCACTGGTGTGGCAGGTCCTGGGACTGTCAATCGGTGCGGTGATGCTGCTGATGTACATCATCAGGCACGGTGAAGCCGGCAGGTTATCGAGCATGTTTTACCTGGTGCCACCACTGGTCGTGGTCGAGGCACACTACCTGTTCGGCGAGACCCTGGGACCGGTCTCGATAGCCGGGATGATGGTTTGCATCATGGGTGTTTACATGGTGAGTCGCTCCGCGAAAACGTAAATTTTGCGGCGGCTGCTATACTCGTTTGCAGACAACAAGCAAACCCGCGATGAAGAAAACTCCCCTGCTAATTGCCTGCCTGGCACTATCCTTTCTTATGACTATCCCGGCAGTTTCCGGTGAGCTTTTCAAATGGGTCGATGACCAGGGCCAGGTCCACTACGGTGACAGCCCGCCCGAGAATGCCAGGCTGAAAAGAATAACCGGTAAAGTCAGTAGCTACACATCGGTTAGCGTCGAGGACTTCGCATACGATCCCGGCAACATCACCAAACGAAAACGCTCGAAGGGAGTCGTCATGTATTCGACGAGCTGGTGTGGCTACTGCAAGAAGGCGGCACTTCACTTCACCAAAAACAACATACCGTTCACCGAGCACGATATCGAAAAATCAGAGCAGGCGGCAAAAGAATACAAGCAATTAAACGGTCGCGGGGTACCGATTATCCTGATCGGGGACCAGCGCATGAATGGTTTTAACGCGACCGCTTTCGATCGAATTTACTACGCTAAATCCTGAAATACTTTTCAACTGACTGGGTGCGCTCCGCAGGAACACATCTTTAAATCGTAATCGTGCTGTAATCCCTTTAGTATTGCATGCCGCATTCGCAGCGTGACTAACCCCTGCCTATTACAATTGAGATATTCTATTCAGCACTTTACCCATTACTTCGGAAGTGAATTCAATCCTTTTTTTTATTACCTGCCATGAGCCTCGTTAAAGCACCCCACAACCAGAGCATTGAAACGATCGCCGCCTCGCTAAACGTTACCACGGAACGCGGACTGGAGATCGAAGAGGCAGCCGACAGGATTGAAAAATACGGCCACAATACGATCGAGGGCAGCGCCAAGACATCCTTTCTGCAAAAGTTTTTCAACCAGTTCCGCGACATCATGATCGTTATTCTGCTGCTGGCCGCGGCACTGGCGGCGGTTATGGGAGAAGCAAGCGATACCATCGTGATTCTGATTATCGTAATACTCAACGCGATTATCGGTTCGATACAGGAATTCAAGGCCGAACGGGCCCTGGATGAACTGCGCAAAATGACTTCAGCGAAAATCAGCGTGCGTCGCGGTGGCCATTTGCGCCATGTTGATACCGCTGACCTGGTTCCCGGCGATATCGTTTACCTCGAGGCAGGCAATATCGTTCCCGGCGACCTGCGCCTTTTCAAAACGGTGGACTTCGAAGTCGACGAGGCCCCGTTAACGGGGGAATCGCTCCCGGTACCCAAGGTGACTGAGACCCTTGATGATGAAGATGCCATGCTCGGGGACCGTTACAACATGGTCTACAAGGGTACCAACGTTACCCGGGGTCACGCGATGGGAATAACGGTCGCGACCGGCACGACAACGGAACTGGGCCGCATCGCCACCATGTTAAAGGACTCGAAAACCGTGCTGACGCCGCTGCAGGTGAGGCTCGGCCACTTCGGTCGCAGGCTTGCATTAGCGATTACGGTTATCGCGGCAGTGGTATTCGTCAGCGGTCTACTGCGTGGCGAAGATTTGATCCTGATGCTATTAACGGCCATCAGCCTCGCAGTTGCTGCAATTCCAGAGGCGCTGCCTGCGGTGATATCGATATCGCTCGCGATCGGTGCCAAAAAGATGAGCCGGCACAATGCGCTGATGCGTCGCTTATCCGCGGTCGAAACGCTGGGCTCGGTTACCTACATCTGCTCCGATAAAACCGGTACCCTGACCCTGAACGAGATGCGCCTTGCCGTCGTGCAGGCCGACAACCGACAGCTCGAAAGCCTCACTGAAAGCGATAACAGCAATGAGCCCTGGCAGCTACTCGGTCGCGCCATGGCCTTATGTACCAACGTCGCGCGTGACGAAAAACGGCAAATCGCCGGTGATCCGACCGAGATCGCACTATACCTCGGTGCACTGGAAGCCGACTATGACAAGTTTGAACTGGAACTCAGCTGTCCTCGCCTCGAGGAATTGCCTTTCAATGCCGATCGACGCATCATGTCGACACTGAACCGCGTCGACGATCATGTCATTGTTTTCAGCAAGGGTGCGCCCGAGAACATAATCCCCCGCTGCGTAAATCAGTTAACTTCGGAAGGGCTCGCGCAGATCGACAAGGATGATCTGCTGCGTCAGTCCGATGCGCTTGCGCAAAGTGGCTACCGGATGCTGGCATTTGCAACCCGAAGTTTTGACCGGCTGCCCGGCGATTTATCGGCAGAAGCAATAGAAGACGAGCTCACCTTACTCGGACTGGTGGGATTGATCGATCCACCTCGTGACGAGGTCTACCAGTCGATCAAGGACTGCGGCACGGCTGGCATAACACCGGTAATGATCACCGGGGATCACCCGGGAACGGCACTTGCCATTGCTCGTAAACTGGGAATCAGCTCCGATGATGGCGTGATGACCGGGGAAGAACTGGAACAACTGGAGTACCAGGATTTTCTGCAGCAAGTTCAACGGATTCGTGTTTACGCCCGGGTTTCACCCGAGCAAAAAATCAAGATTGTGGGCGCGCTGCAGGAATGCGGCGAATATGTCGCCATGACCGGGGACGGCGTCAATGATGCGCCGGCGTTGAAGCAGGCCAACATCGGTGTCTCGATGGGTCTTAAGGGCACGGATGTCGCCCGGGAGACCAGCGATATGGTGCTAAAGGACGACAATTTCGCGACCATCGTCAGTGCCGTGCGCGAGGGGCGTCGTATTTTCGACAATATTCGCAAGTTCATCAAATACACGATGACAAGCAATTCGGCCGAGATCCTGGTTATCTCGATGGCTCCATTCTTCGGTCTGCCGCTGGCACTGCTACCGATCCAAATCCTGTGGATAAACCTGGTGACCGATGGCCTACCCGGACTGGCCCTGTCAGTTGAGCCACATGAAAAAGGCATCATGCAGCGACCGCCCAGAGGCCCCGACGAAAGCATTTTTGCCAACGGGATGTGGCAGCATATTGTCTGGGTTGGACTGTTAATCGGCGCTATCTCGCTGGCTGCGCAGGCCTGGGCATATCATGGTGGATCAGAGAACTGGCAAACCATCGTCTTCTGCGTACTGACCTTTTCACAGCTGCTACATGCCCTGGTTATCCGCTCGGAAAATGAATCGCTGCTGACGATCGGCCTGTTCAGTAACCTGCCGCTGTTGGGCACCGTAATCCTCTCGGTCGGACTGCAGCTGATGGTAGTTTACATCCCATTTTTAAATACTATTTTCCATACCACGCCACTGACCCTGGCTGAGCTGGTAATCTGCCTGTGCCTTCCGTTTACCGTATTATTTGCGGTAGAAATAGAGAAATGGCTGGTCAGGCGGGGCTGGATTTATGTTACCAAAGTTAATCGAAACCAGGTTAAAGAAACGTAACCAGGCTGCAGCACTGTTAACAGATGGTTGGGGAATATAAAATGCTTCGAGTAATGTCTTATTGATCAGAGGCACTACCAAGATTTACAGATTGCTGGATAACGTCGCTTTCCTGGCTGCTGGTTACTGCATCGGCAGGGAAGTCGGGCGCCTTTCCAGTACGGAAGATGAATCCGATCAGCGGCAGGCGGCAGGTTTACCCGAAAGCGATACGCAAGCGACCTCGTTGGACGAGGATGCCGCCTCCTGAGTCGATGCTATACGTAGCGAACCAGTGTTGACTCTGCTTACTTCTCCTTTGCCGCGGCCTTACGGGCAGGTTTTTTGGCGGTGGATTTTTTCTTTGCCGGCGCTTTTTTCTTTGCTTCTGTCTTTTTCGGGCTGACTTTTTTCTTCACCGCGGTCTTCTTCCTGGCTGCCGGTTTCTTTTTCATCGGAGTTTTCTTCTTTACCACTGCTTTCTTTTTCACTGCGGCTTTCTTCTTCACTGCCGCCTTCTTTTTAGCCGACGGGCTAGCGGGCTGAATTTTCCTGGCCGCAGCTTCACGCAACTGGTTAAACCTTTGATTAATTCCCTCCTTTATTTCCTCAGCGGCCTCCTCGACCTCATCGACAAGTTTTCGAAAGGTCTCGGCCAAATGTTTTTCAGCGATCGACTCTTTTACCGATTCACTCGCATCAGACGCGCTTTCGGCGAGGGAAGAGGCCACCGCAGTCGTTGCCTTGGCCGCTGAACGGCTCGCGGTTTTTGCGCGCTTGGATACCGTTTCAAATCCATCCTGCAAATCGCGCAACACGACGTCCTTGACCTTGTCGATGTCTTCCGTAATCGACGAAGCAGTCGAAATCACGGTCTTCCTGATTTTTTTCAAACCAGCAGATTTCTTAATGGACCTGGTACTCTTTTTTTTACTGACCATAGTTATGACCCTCAGGACTGGGGATTTAGGATGACTGGAAAATATGGTGCATCCGATTCAATGTCAACAGGCATCAATTGAAATAAATAAACTTGTCGATAATTTAACTGACATAAAGCTCAACCCAGTTCAGGCAACCTGACCTTGTGAGTACCGACAAATACTGGCAACCAGGATTAAATGAGATTGAGACGTAACGCTAATTCTCCTAGAATGACCGGGCTTAGATGTCGGGGCGTGGCGCAGCCTGGTAGCGCACCTCGTTCGGGACGAGGGGGTCGGAGGTTCAAATCCTCTCGCCCCGACCAATTTAAAGAAATAAAAAAGTCTCTTACCCCGGTTTGAGGCTTTGTTATTTCTTTAAATTGGGTGGGACGATGGAACCGTACCAGTCGAGACTGCAAGATGGATAATAACAAAATCTGTCATACATCGGCTCGACTCGATGCGTCGGACCGGCGGTATCCAGAAATCAACGGCAATCAGGCTGGACCCCGCGGTCGAGCCGCGGGGTGACAGTTTATAGGCCGCGGGGTGACAGTTTATAGGCCGCGGGGTGACAGTTTATAATCCGCGGGGTGACAGTTTATAATCCGCGGGGTGACAGTTTATAATCCGCGGGGTGACAGTT
>CALZHS010000158.1 GCA_945787265.1 uncultured Gammaproteobacteria bacterium
TGCACGACGCGCTCGTAATCGCTAAAACGTTTGACCACGTTGCCGGACAGACCACCCTCGATCGGTACCTTGCCGCGGATGACGAAAAACACGACGATGATAATGAAGATAGCCGCGATCGCGACCGCGCTGTAATCCGCCAGCGTGGTCATGCGAAACAGTGCCCAGCGTTTGCCCTGGGCGTTGATCAGCACGCCGCTGTCGACCTGTCCGACCTGGCTGGTTCCCTGCGGCCTTTGCTGGCTGTTGCGTATTTCGCGTAACAGTTCATTGACCAGCAGCCCCTGGTTCACCTCGTTGAACTCGCCGCTGCCGTCGCGCCGGCGCACCTCGCGCCACAGTTCGCTGCCCGGGTTTACCGCGGACACTCCCTCGGGGAAATCTTCATGCTTTTGCGGGATTGCCGCGACAGATACCGTTGACAGCACCAGACAAAACGCAAGCAGCAGCGTCGATGCACATGGTAAAAATGACGAGAAGCGTGGGTTTTTTTGGTCGCTGACTGCCAAGCTTTCGTCCTGCAGGATTTAATAATCCGTCAGGATAAGATATACGGGTGTCTATGCAATACCAACCATTGGAATTATTGATCTAGGACAACTAGCAGCCTGCAAGATCTGCCGCTAGGCCGAGTCAGCCGATGATTCTCGCCGCACGGGCTGGGCTTGTTGATGTCCCTCAATCTGCTCTTCGGGCAGAGCTGAATCTTTCACTTTTTCATACCACAGATCGTGGTGTTCCTTGGCCCAGTTGGCATCGCAATAGCCCGTTTTCATAACTTCGAAGGTAGCTTCCAGTGCAGCGGTTCCCATGTAAATATGACCGAACGATACAACGATCAGAATGATGGCGGAAACGCTGTGCACCCAGTGATAAAACTCCATCGTGGCGCGAGTCTGTCCAAAAATCGGAAAGTCGAGCACCAGGCCACTGATAATCACCGCAAGACCAACGATCGTTGCCAGCCAGAACCAGAGTTTTTCACCTGCATTGTAGCGGTCGCTACTGGCGTGCTTGCCGAACAGACCCCCACCTTTCAGCAACCACTGCAGATCAAGTCGGGGCGACGGAATATTGTCACGCACGAACAGAATGAATAGCCAGGTCAGCGCCAGCATGAAAACGGGACCGAGGTAGTCATGCAGGAATTTGGACGCCACAGCGATATTGCTGAAACCTTCGGCACCGAACAAAGGAATTAAAAACTTGCGCCCCAGTAGCAGGATCAAACCGGTTAAACCGAGCACGACGAATAAAATTGCCGTTGTCCAGTGGGCAGCCCGCTGACTGCCGGTAAAACGCAATATCTTGAGGCCGGAACGTCCTTCCGAGAGCAGGATCCTGCCGCGAAGCATGCGGAAGATTACGATCAAGAGCAGTACGATAAATATTGCCGTACCCGCCGTAGGCACCAATTCCTCCATGCGATATTCACGCCAGGATTGACCCGAGACATTAACCAGCACGTTAGCGCCCGGTGACTTGACCTGGCTGATTCCTTCGACTTCACCATCGCGCTGCCGAACTTCGCGCCACAACTCGGCACCCGGATTATTCGGCAACAGTCCCGGCGGTGGGGGCGGGGGATTGGCGGCCTGAACCTGGAAAACGGACGCTAACAGGCAAACCAACATTACCCATGTATGGAATTTCACGACTCTCACCCTTTATCTGTATTTTCGTTGTGCTGCCGGCTCCGCCGGAATAAATCTCGATACATCCCTGTATCGATGTCATTTCTATACCTGCGTATTAACCCTGGATATTGTTTTTATTAAAGTTAACACCCCAGTCAAAGGCGCTCGCGCCGCGATTGATGATGCGCTTGCGATAGATATCCGAGAGTACGTCTGCATCGCCGGCCAACAGGGCCTTGGTGGAACACATCTCGGCGCAGAGCGGCAATTTACCCTCTGAAAGTCGGTTGCGCCCGTACTTTTTATACTCATCTGAGCTGTGGTCCTCTTCCGGACCACCCGCGCAGAAAGTACATTTATCCATCTTGCCGCGCGACGAGAATGCCGACGATTCGGGGAATTGTGGCGCCCCGAACGGACAGGCGTAGAAGCAGTAACCGCAGCCGATACAGATGTCCTTGTCGTGCAGCACGATACCGTCACCGGTGGTGTAGAAGCAGTCCACGGGACAAACCGCTGCACAGGGTGCATCGGAGCAGTGCATACAGGCTACCGATAGCGAGCGCTCACCCTGTTCACCGTCCTTGATCGTAACCACGCGACGTCGATTGACCCCCCAGGGAATATCGTGTTCGTTTTTACAGGCGGTTACGCAGGCATTACATTCGATACAACGTTCCGCATCACAGTAGAATTTCATACTAGCCATTTTTCAGTCCCCCCTAAGCTTTCGTAATGCGACAAAGGCTGCACTTCGATTCCTGCATCTGCGTCACCGAATCGTAGCCATAAGTAAATGCCGTGTTGGCCGCCTCACCAAGGACGTAGGGATCGGCACCCTCCGGGTACTTGTCTCTTAAATCCTCGCCCTGCATGTGCCCGGCAAAGTGGAATGGCATGAATGCGACCCCGGAGCCGACGCGACGCGTTACCATCGCCTTGACCTTGACCTTGGCGGACTCGGCGCCCTCGACCCAGACGTCGTCCCCATCCTTGATGCCGGCATTGTTGGCATCACGCGGATGGATTTCCACGAACATGTCCTGCTGCAGTTCTGCAAGCCAGGGATTGGAGCGGGATTCGTCACCGCCACCCTCGTATTCCACCAGTCGCCCGGAAGTCAGGATAATCGGGTAGTCCTTGGAAAAGTCGGTGTCCTGGATTGACTTGTAACGCGTTGGCAGGCGCCAGAAAGACTTGCGATCCTCGTAGGTCGGATACTGTTCGACCAGGTCGCGCCGCGACGTGTAAAGCGGCTCTCGATGGATGGGTACCGGATCCGGAAAGGTCCAGACCATCGCTCGTGCCTTGGCATTACCGAATGGCGAACATCCGTGCTTGATTGCGACGCGCTGAATGCCTCCGGACAGGTCAGTCTTCCAGTTCTTGCCTTCAGCCGCTTTCTTTTCCTCGGCGGTCAGGTCATCCCACCATCCGAGCTTCTTCAAAACATCGGCGCTGAATTCCGGGTAACCGTCCTTGATATCGGAACCCCTGCCGTAGGACCCTTCTGCAAGCAGGTTAGTCCCGTTGCGCTCGACCCCGAAGCGCGCCCTGAAGGTCAGACCACCGTCGGCCACGTTTTTGGACGTGTCATACAGGTTTGGCGTGCCCGGATGGTTCATTTCCGGGGTTCCCCAGGAAGGCCACGGCAGGCCGTAGTAATCGCCATCGGCGGGGCCGCCCTCGGCCTTTAAGGTATCGTAATCGAAGGTGCCCCAGTTCTCCTGGTGCTTCTTCAGGCGTTCCGGGCTTTGACCGGTGTAACCGATGGTCCACATGCCGCGGTTGATTTCGCGCAGGACATCCTCGACCAGCGGTTCCTCACCGTTGACCTGGATGTTCTTGAACATCTGCTCCTCGAGACCCAGTTTCTTCGCCAGCTTGTACATGATCACGTGATCAGGCAGCGACTCGAACAGCGGATCGACGACCTTGGAACGCCACTGGAAGGAGCGGTTGGAAGCCGTCACCGAACCGTAGGTTTCCATCTGTGTCGAAGCCGGCAGCAGGTAGATACCGTCTTTTCGATCGGGCATAACTGCCGAAGCGGTCGGATAAGGGTCGATGATGACCATCATCTCGAGTGCATCCATCGCCTTTTTCTGCTCGACACCACGAGTCTGGCTGTTCGGAGCATGGCCCCAGAACAGCATCGCCTTCAGATTATCTTTCTGCGCGATGTTTTCCTTGTCCTCCAGAACACCGTCGATCCAGCGTGAAACCGGGATTCCCTTGGTGTTCATGACATGGACGTCTTTGCCCTTGCTCTGTTCGTAGCTGCCACTGTCAAACTGGCCCTTGACCCATTCGTAGTCGAGGTCCCAGACGCGCGACCAGTGCTTCCACGAACCCGCGGAAAGGCCGTAGTAGCCGGGCAAGGTGTTGGACAATACGCCGAGATCGGTAGCGCCCTGAACGTTATCGTGGCCGCGGAATATATTGGCTCCGCCACCCGAGACACCCATGTTACCGAGCGCCAGCTGGAACGCGCAGTAGGCACGGGTATTGTTGTTACCGATAGTGTGCTGGGTTCCACCCATGCACCAGATGAAGGTGCCGGGGCGGTTATCCGCCATCGCCTTGGTAGCCGCATAGACCTGGTCTTCCGGCACGCCGGTAACGCGTTCGACTTCTTTCGGATTCCATTTCTTGACTTCCTTCATGACGTCATCCATGCCGTAGACGCGCTGGCGGATGAACTCCTTGTCTTCCCAGCCGTTTTCGAAGATATGCCACATCATGCCCCAGATAATTCCGACGTCGGTGCCGGGACGGATCTTGAGATAGTGATTGGCATGCGCCGCGGTGCGCGTGTAGCGCGGATCGATAACGATCACCGGGGCGTTATTTTCTTCCTTGGCCTTGAAAATGTGCTGCAACGCGACCGGGTGCGCCTCGGTCGGGTTGGACCCGATCAACAAGATCGACTTGGAGAAGTGGATATCGTTGTAGGAATTGGTCATCGCGCCGTAGCCCCAGGTATTTGCTACCCCGGCTACCGTGGTCGAATGACAGATGCGCGCCTGGTGGTCGACATTATTGGTGCCCCACATCCCGGCGAACTTGCGAAACAGGTAAGCCTGTTCGTTGCTGAACTTGGCAGAACCCAGCCAGAACACCGAATCGGGACCGGACTTGTCGCGAATTTCAAGCATCTTGTCGCCGATTTCATTGATTGCATCGTCCCAGGAAATCTTCTTCCATTTGCCGTCGACCAGCTTGGTTGGATACTTCAGGCGACGTTCGCCGTGTCCGTGTTCGCGGATTGCCGCACCTTTAGCGCAGTGCGCTCCCTTGTTGAAGGGATGGTCAAATGCCGGCTCCTGCCCTGTCCAGACGCCGTTTTGAACTTCCGCGATAATGCCGCAGCCGACCGAGCAGTGCGTGCAAATGGTCTTGACTTCTTCGATCTTGCCGCCCGCCGCAACTGCCGCGTCGGCCTTTTTCATCATCACTGGTGATACCGTGGTCGCGAGCGCTGCACCTCCGGCCATCAGGCTCGAGTTTCGCAGAAAGGCACGGCGGCTGATCGCCCCGGGTGCCGACTTGCAAGGCCTGGCGACTTTTGATTTATCGACGCTGGACGATGATTTGATTAATTTTTT
>CALZHS010000159.1 GCA_945787265.1 uncultured Gammaproteobacteria bacterium
ACAAACGTGTTGCAGAAGCGCTCGAACTTTCCGAGACCAGCGTTAAGCGACTGTTTTCTTAAGAAGCCTTTTCAAAACGGCGCCTCGAAAAAATATGCGAATTGCTGAAGCTTGATATCAGTGAACTGTTGCACCAGATGGAGAAAAGTATCGAGTTAACGACACAGCTTAGCCTCGACCAGGAAAAAGAACTGGTTTCTGATATAAAACTACTACTTATGGCAGTATTATTAATGAATAAACTGCAGCTGGCCGAAATACTGGATATCTACGATATTTCCGAACCAGAGGGTATAAAATTACTGGCGCGGCTGGACCGCATGCAAATGATAGAGCTGCAACCCGGTAACCGCGTAAAGTTGATGATTTCCCAAAATTTTGAATGGATTCCCGGCGGACCAATTCAGCGCTTCTTCGAAGACAGGGTTCAGCTGGAATTCCTGAATTCGTCTTTCAACGGGGCAGGCGAGTTTCGTGTTTTCGTGTCGGGGATGATATCGAGAAACGCTAACAGCGAGCTGATCAAAAAGATCCACCAGCTGGCCCAGGAAATGAATGACATGAACCAGGAATCAGAATCTTTACCGCTGGAGCAGCGTTTTGGCACCAGTTTGATGATGGCGATTCGGCCCTGGGAAATTAATGTGTTCGAAGATCTTCGCCGCTCCCGCGACACGCGTGTATTCCGATAATGAAACTAACAGGATCCCTGCAAACTAGTTGGCTGGTCGGTCGATGATAAAGGTATTAACCTATAACATTCACAAGGGCTTCGATCGTTACAACCGCGATTTCGTTTTGCACCGGATCAAGGATCACCTGCAAAATGCCGGGGTTGACGTGGTGCTGCTGCAGGAGATACAGGGACGCCACCTGCATCACGAGAATCGGATTTCGGCGTGGCCGGATGTCAGCCAGTTTGAATACCTGGCGGACAATATCTGGCCTCATTTCGCTTATGGTAAAAACGCGATTTATCGGAAAGGTCATCACGGAAATGCAATTTTAAGCAAGTTCGAAATTGCCGAGTGGAGCAATTTGAATCTCTCCCGTTTCAAGAGTGCCAGCCGCAGCCTGTTACATGGCATGATCAAATTGCCTGACAGCAACAGACCGCTGCACCTGTTGTGTGTTCACCTGGACCTGATCGGGTTTGAACGCAAGCGCCAGATTCGCGAACTGAAACACTATATGGAATCGAATATCGATAGCGCAGACCCGGTAATCCTTGGTGGCGATTTTAACGATTGGCATGGCGGGCTAGGCAGAACGGTGGAATCGCAGCTGGGGCTGCAGGAAGCGTTTCGCGAGACGACCGGTAAATACGCCAAAACCTTCCCCTCCCATTGGCCCATGTTTCGTATGGACAGGATATATTATCGCGGGATTAATTTACTCGATTCGCACTGCATGGGACGACAACCCTGGAGTGAACTGTCGGATCATTTGCCCCTCTATGCGCATTTCGCGCTCCAATAACAGCGGACGTGCAAGCCGGTAAAAAATTATTCTTCAAGCCCGATGAATATTTCGACAATCTCATTCGGGATATCAATCAGGCCCAGTTCGAGATCATTCTCGAGACCTACATTTTCAAGCTGGACAGTATTGGCAACCAGGTATTATCCGCACTGAATGACGCCGATGCCCGTGGCGTCAGCTTAAAGCTATTGATTGACGGCGTCGGGTCTTATCGTGATGCCAGCCAGATCGCAGCAAGCCCCTGGTCGGAAAATAGCGAGGTTCGTGTATTTCACCCAATGCCATGGGATTTTGAGGTTTATCGACGGGCGTTGAAAGCGGAGCGCTGGTACTCACAGGCTTTCTACTTTATCGCCTCGATGAATCACCGCGATCATCGCAAACTCTGTCTGATTGACAATAAAATCGCCTGGTTAGGAAGCTACAACATCACGTCCGATCATGCGAATCTTTCATCCCTGGCCGCGGATGATTACTGGCATGATACCGGGCTGCGGGTGACCGGATCCATCGCACAGCGACTGGTTGCGAATTTTAATCATGTGTGGCAGCGCAAGACCGGCAGTATCAGCCAACGATCGCGTCGTTTTATGGCGCGTGATGAAATAAGACGACGGCGCCAGCCAAGGCTGCACCTGCTGCAGGAACTCGGGCTTTGCCACCAGCGAATATGGATTACCAATGCCTATTTCAATCCTTCGCGTCAGGTCCTCAAGATTTTAAAAAGCAAGGCAGAGTCCGGGATATCGGTCCAGTTAATCGTGCCGAAGCGTTCGGATAGTATGTTCTTTCCGCTGTTATCACGCAGTTTTTATACGGACCTGCTGCGCAGTAATATTCGCGTTTTTGAATATAGTAATCGGGTGTTGCATTCTAAGACTATACTTATTGACGAACAGGTATTGATCGGCAGTACCAACTTGAATTATCGCAGCCTGTTTCATGACCTTGAGCTTGACCTGTTGCTGGACAATGCCCGGCTGGTCGAACAGATGCGGGAAAGATTTTGTAATGATATTGAAAACAGTGTTGAAATTACCCTGCACCAATGGCAGCGGCACCCATGGCTCCTCAGACTCCTGGGATGGTTATCCCGGTTTATGCGTTACTGGATGTAGCATGGCAGCCCGATGCGAAGCGACCTGGTTCCGATCAGTATCACGCTGAAGCGCGGGCACTAGTGCTAAATTGTCAATCAACCATATAATAATTTACTTGAATTATAAATGATAAATCATTGAATTTATTATATTAAAGCAGGCGATACTGGCTACTAAAATTAATACTGGAATAATGAACGACACCGTATCCGGGACATGACATGAGTACCATTGAAAATGGATTTACCTGGCGTTCGCGATCGGCATTTGTCGTTGTAGCCGCCGGTGCAACGCTGAGCCTGAACGACCTGCTCACCTTCCCGGTGCTTGCAGGTCAAAATGGCGGCGGCGCATTCTTATTACTCTATATCCTGTTTCTGTTTGTGCTCGGACTGCCGCTATTAATGGCAGAATTGATGCTGGGACGCCTGACCCGAACCGATCCCGCAGCGGGCCTGGGCACGCTATCCGAACAATACAGGGCCTCGGTATACTGGAAACTCGCGGGTCTCGGCTCAATGCTCGCAGCCTTTCTGGTCGTCGCCACGTTTAGTGTAATCGCGGGTTGGTCGCTTGCCTATTCGGTTAAATCGATGGTCGGCTTATTCAATGGTGTTACGCTGGAGAGCGCTAAATCGATGTTCGATGGATTCATTGTCGACGGCGAACGCATGACTCTCTGGCATACATTATTCGTCATCGGCCTGGTTTCAATTTGCGCGCAACCCGTCAGGCAGGGCATCGAGCGCATAACACTGATCCTGGTGCCGATAATGATTGTGCTGCTGATCATCGGGCTCGCGCTCGGGTTTATGACCTCGGGATTGATCCCGGGTATCCGTTACATTCTCTATGCCGATTTTTCCGCGATGGATTCGTATACACCAATTCTGGCGCTGCAACGCGCGTTCTACACGCTGGCACTCGGTATCGGCGTGATGATGGCCTATGGTCGGTACCTGCCCGCAGGTGTTTCGATTGGCTACTCGGCCGCCCTGGTGATTACGGTTGATTTGCTTTTTTCTATTTTCACCGGGCTCTCAATCAACACGCTCATGTTATCGGCCGGTCAGCAGCCGGGAATAGACAGCCAGTTTGCATTCAGGATAATGCCCGTGATTCTGGATCAATTCTCTTACGGGGGTCTTATCAGTACCCTTTTCTTTATACTGTTAACCATTGCCGCGTTGACCACGTCAATTGCATTGCTTGAGGCACCGATCACCTATTTGCAACGTATACGTTCGATTAGCCGCTTGCGGGCAACGTTAATACTGGGTATTGGCATCTGGTTGTTTGGACTGGGTGTCGTGCTTGCGCACAGCGTCTGGAACGGGGAGGGTTTTTCATTGGCATTATTCATTGGCGATGACGCGATCCGGCTGGTTAACAATGCTGGTTTTCACGACGTGCTGGTGTTTGTTTCAAGCCATTTGATTCAGCCGTTTGTCGCATTGTTTGTGTGCCTGTTTGTGGCCTGGAAAATTCCGCGCGAGGTCAGTCACAAGGAATTCGCGTTAACTCGACACTACAGTTTTGAAATCTGGAACTACCTGGTGCGATACATTATTCCAGTGCTGCTGCTGGTCGTCATCCTGGCGGGTTTTGGAATTATTTGAAGTGCCCCAGATAAAGCGCAGTGCCTTGATGCCATATCCGGCTGATTTTATGTATGCGATCGTGAATCATGTCGATAACTACCCTGAATTTCTACCCTGGTGTGGCGATGTCAGGATTCACCAGATCGATGATCGCTCGATGGAGGCCTCGATCCTGATGCAGGGCGCCGGAATGAATCACTGGTTGAAAACCCGCAACTCGATGGAACCCGGTAAGTCAATCGAGATTGAACTGGTCGAAGGCCCGTTTCGTAAACTCCACGGATTCTGGCGTTTTACCCCGATCGAACCAGAGGGCTGCAAAATCGAGTTAACACTCGAGTTCAAAATAAAACATGGCCTCGTATCGGCGTTGATTGGCCCGGCTTTCTCGCGTATCGCAAACACGATGGTCGAGTCCTTTTGCGATAGGGCCAGGGCTCAGCATGACCACTAAAACCTCGATTGAAGTCGCCTATGCCACTCCAGAAAAGCAGGTTATTCTGGAACTCGAGATAGAGGCTGGCACCACGGTCCGTGAAGCCGTCAAGCACTCCGGAATTGATAAACACTTTGCCGGGATTGACCTGGATAACTGCGATCTGGGGATTTTCAGCAAGCCCGTTGCGCCCGACTATGAACCGGGTGATGGCGATCGCATCGAGATCTACAGGCCACTTATTGCCGACCCCAAGGAGATACGGAGGCAAAGAGCCGCGATGGGGCTGAAAACAAAAAAAGGCGGCGGTGCGATCAACCCGGATTAAGGTTACCTTCTATTTTTGACAGCAAGTCGTTGCTGAAGGTTAAGGTCATCCGTTGCTTTTTGATTTCGCCATCGTCCCCAGTTTTCAGGTAGTAAATATAGTGCCACACATCAGGTTGGTACAGGTCCACGATAGCGGGTGTACCCAGTAAGAACTTGACCTGGTTGCGCGACATGCCGATTTCCAGTTGCTGCACCAGGCTGTCGTCGATCCGGTTGCCCTGCGCTATATCCATTCGATACACGCAACCGGAGAATGCTACAATGGCGCATCC
>CALZHS010000160.1 GCA_945787265.1 uncultured Gammaproteobacteria bacterium
CGCGTCAGGCAACCTTTCAACGGCAATACGCTGGCTTTAGCCGCTGCCCGCGCGGCACTGGACGATGACGCCTTTGTCGAGGAGAGTCGTCGTGTCAATGCGCAGGGATTAAAGCTCATGCGGGACTGGTTTGATAACCGGGGAATCGATTACATTCCCTCCATCGGTAATTTTTTAAGCGTACGTTTTGGCGACAACAGTGCGCAGGTCTACCAGGCTTTACTGCAGCACGGCGTCATCGTCCGGCCGATTGCAAATTATGAAATGCCGGATTTCCTGCGTATCAGCGTTGGCACCAAATCCCAGCTTGAGCAGCTGTTTACCGCGCTGGACGATATCCTGTGATCGATAAACTCGCGATCATCGGGGTCGGGCTCATCGGCAGTTCGCTGTCGCTGGCATTAAAACAGGCCGGCGCCGTCGGGCAGGTAACGGGTTATGGCCGCAACCGCAACAACCTCGAAAAAGGCCTCGAGCTCGGGGTTATCGATAGCTATGAATCATCGATTGCAGCCAGCGTGCGCGACGCCGACGTTGTCGTTATCGCGGTGCCGCTGGGGGCAATGCAACCGGTACTGGCCGAGCTCAAACCGGCCGTTAAAAGTACCGCCGTTATCACCGATGTCGGTAGCGCCAAGGGCTCGGTAGTGACCGCAGCGGAGACCGAGTTAGGAGAATTGTATTCCCGCTTTGTGCCCGGTCATCCGATTGCCGGTACCGAGAAAAGCGGCGTCGAGGCGGGATTTGCCAGCCTGTATCAGGATCGTCGCGTTATTCTGACGCCGGGGCAGCGCACGGACCCCGATGCAGTTGCCGCGATCGAGGCAATGTGGCTTGAATGCGGTGCCACTATCGAGTACCTCAGCGTCGAACATCACGACAAGGTGCTCGCCGCGACTTCGCATTTACCGCACATGCTGGCCTACGCCCTCGTGCATTACCTGTCTGGTTTAAACGACCATGACGAGATATTCCGATATGCCGCCGGGGGTTTTCGTGACTTCACCCGCATAGCTTCCAGCGATCCCGCGATGTGGCGTGATGTGTGCATCGCGAACGGTGACGCGCTGGTTGGCCTGATCCAGCAATACCAGCAGGAACTGGACCGTGTCGCGGCGGCCATCAGCGCCGGGGATGCGGATGAATTACTGAAATTGTTCGGTAAAGCCAAGTCCGAACGCGATTCATTGATCGGAAATTGTTAATGACTCGATTCGTATGCCGGCCGGGTGGCAAGCTCAGCGGGAATATCCGCGTACCCGGTGATAAATCTATATCCCATCGATCAATTATTCTGTCCTCCATCGCCGAGGGTATTAGCCATATCTCGGGATTTTTACAGGGCGAAGACAGCCTTAATACGATCAGGGCATTCGAACATCTGGATGTCACGATTGAACGCGATCAGGATCAGGTTCGGGTTACCGGTGCAGGAATGCACGGGCTTAGAAAACCTGAAACTGATCTCGACATGGGTAATTCCGGAACTGCAATGCGACTGCTGCTGGGATTGCTTGCCGGCCAGGTATTCGATTCTCGCCTGATCGGTGACAGCTCACTGTCTTCACGGCCGATGGGACGGGTCATCGAGCCGCTGCAGTCAATGGGCGCAATCATCGAGAGCGAGCCTGGCGGTCGTGCGCCGCTGCAGATCAGGGGAACGCAAGGGCTGAAGGCGATCGATTACGATATGCCGGTGGCCTCGGCCCAGGTCAAGTCATGCCTGCTGCTGGCCGGCCTGTACGCGCAAGGTACCACCGTTGTGCATGAACCGGCACCGACGCGGGATCACAGCGAACGCATGCTGCGCGGTTTTGGCTGCGATGTATACAGCGACGATTCGGGGATTAGCATCAAGGGTAACCAGTCGTTAATGGCTTGCGACCTGGAAATACCTGCCGACATTTCATCAGCCGCATTTTTCATGGTCGCGGCCTCGATTGCCGATAATAGCGACATTACCCTTAAACACGTCGGCGTCAATCCCACCCGAACCGGGGTCATCGAAATTCTCGAGTTGATGGGCGCCGATATCGACCTGATAAACCCGCGTAACGTCAGCGGTGAGCCGGTTGCCGATATCCGGGTACGTTGTGCCGGACTGAAAGGAATCGATATCCCGTTGCACCTGGTGCCGTTGGCAATCGACGAATTTCCCGTGCTGTTCGTTGCCGCTGCCTGTGCACAAGGCACTACCCGTTTAAGCGGGGCCGCAGAACTACGCGTCAAGGAAAGCGACCGAATACAGGTAATGGCCGATGGTCTTGTCGCGATGGGTATTGATGCGCAGGCGCAGGCTGACGGAATTATCATTCAAGGTGGCGAAATTGCGGGCGGTGCGGTCGATTCCCATGGTGATCATCGTATTGCAATGGCGTTTAGCGTCGCCTCCCTGCGCGCCAGGGATGATATCCACATCGACGATTGCGATAATGTAAACACCTCGTTTCCTGGATTTGTTAAATTAGCGCAAGCAGCGGGGATCAGAGTCAGTATCGATGACTAACGACGAAGCCTTTGTGGTAACCATAGACGGACCCAGTGGATCGGGGAAAGGATCGCTCGCGCTGCAGGTAGCGCGCGAGCTCGATTTTCATTTGCTCGACAGCGGCGCGATCTATCGTTTGCTGGCCCTGAAATCGATTCGGCAGAATGCAGACCTGGACCAGGAAAACGAGGTAATCGCGGTACTCGATGATTTTGATATTGACTTCGAACCGGGCGATGAACTGCCGGTCCCATTCCTGGATGGCCAGGATGTTTCGGCCGAACTGCGCCAGGAAACTATGGGAGAGGCGGCTTCCAGGGTGGCCCGACACGCGGGCGTCCGCCGCTGCCTGCTGGATCTGCAGCGTTCCTTTTTTCAGCCCCCGGGCCTGGTTGCAGACGGACGGGATATGGGCACGGTGGTGTTCCCGGAGGCTCGATTTAAGTTCTTTTTAAACGCAAGTATCGAAATTCGTGCGCAGAGACGATATAAGCAGTTGATAAATATGGGTTTATCCGCTAGTATCCCGCAGCTTCAAGCGGATATAGCCGAACGAGACGAACGCGACCAGAGTCGCAGCACCTCACCGCTCAGGCCCGCAGAAGACGCTTTAGTCGTGGATTCGAGTTTACTCGACCTGACACAGGTTACCGAACTGGTACTGAGTCACATTAGAGAAAACCGCTAAAGCAACAGAACCAGGCCCCTGCAGACGCACTGTCTTCAGGGTTTTTTTAACTTAACGAGACGGCTGAATGTATCAAGGTTGGCTGTCGAACTACTCTTTTTAGGATTCTTCCATGTCTGAAAACTTTGCAGAAATGTTTGAGCAAAGCATCACCCAAATGAATATGCGTGTGGGTGAAATCATTACCGGCGAAGTCGTCGATATCAATCGCGACGTTGTCATTGTTAACGCCGGCCTCAAGTCCGAGGGCGTTATCCCGGTCGAACAATTTTACGATGAAAACGGTGAACTTGACGTCAGCATAGGCGATACCGTCGAGGTGGCACTCGATTCATTTGAAGACGGCTACGGCGAGTCGCGCCTGTCACGCGAGAAAGCGAAACGCGCACGCGCCTGGACACGACTCGAGGAGGCCCAGCAAAATGACGAAATCGTTACCGGCCGATTCACCGGCAAGGTCAAGGGCGGTTTCACGGTAGACATCGGGGAAATCCGTGCCTTTCTGCCGGGCTCGCTGGTAGACGTTCGCCCGGTCCGTGATACAGCTTATCTTGAGGAAAAGGAACTTGAATTCAAGATCATCAAGCTCGATCAAAAGCGTAACAATGTCGTGGTATCTCGCCGTGCGGTGGTGGAGAAGGAATTCAGCGAAGAGCGCGAAAAACTGCTGGGCACGCTGAAAGAAGGCGAGCGCGTGCGTGGTATTGTCAAGAATCTCACCGATTACGGTGCCTTCCTCGATCTCGGTGGTATCGACGGTTTGCTGCACATTACCGATATGGCGTGGAAACGCGTCAAGCACCCGTCCGAAGTGGTAGAAATTGGCCAGGAAATCGACGTTGTCGTACTCAAGTTTGACCGTGAAAAGAACCGCGTTTCGCTCGGTCTCAAGCAGATGGGCGATGATCCCTGGGAAAACCTCATGCGCCGTTACCCGGAAGGCCAACGCCTGTTCGGGCATGTCAGCAATATCACTGATTATGGCTGCTTCGTCGAAATCGAAGACGGGGTAGAAGGCCTGGTCCATGTTTCAGAAATGGACTGGACTAACAAGAATGTAAATCCCAACAAGGTCGTCAACCTCGGCGACGAGGTCGAAGTTGTGATTCTCGAAATCGACGAAGAACGCCGTCGCATATCACTGGGAATGAAACAGTGCAAACCCAATCCATGGGAAGAATTTGGTACCACCTGCAACAAGGGTGATATTATTTCCGGAAAGATCAAGTCGATCACTGATTTCGGTATTTTCATCGGGCTTGAAGGCAATATTGACGGCTTGATCCATCTAACCGACCTGTCCTGGAATAAGCCGGGCGAAGAGGCGGTACGGGAATACCAGAAAGGACAGGAAGTCGAAGCCATGGTATTGTCTATCGATCCCGAGCGTGAGCGAATCTCGTTAGGAATCAAGCAGATCGAAAAAGATCCTTTCGCGAGCTTTATCGCGGATAGACCGAAGGGTAGTATTGTACCCGGTACCGTAATTTCGGTTGACGCAAAGGCTGCGGTCGTTGATCTTGGGGACGGAATTGAAGGGCTGTTAAGGGCTTCCGAAATGGCGAAGGATCGTGTTGAAGACGCGCGTTCATTTTTAAACGAGGGTGATCAGATCGAAGCCAAGATTACCGGCATGGATCGCAAGGGGCGCAGTATCTACCTTTCGATCAAGGCGAAGGATACTGACGAAGAGCAGGAAGCCTTGAAGGACTATGCTGCCAGCGGTGATGCCAAGGGAACAACCACCAGTTTTGGTGATTTGCTTAAGGAAAAAATGGATTCCTGATTTACAATTAGGGTGGCGGATGTAAATCCGTCACCCAACTAGATTATCGGACCATGAGATGAAAGATACAGAATTTGTTCCCTCGATGACGAAATCGGACCTGATCGATAATTTATCGAAAAATCAGGGGCACCTGGCCTACAAGGACGTTGAGTTGGCGGTAAAGAGCCTGATCGAAATGATGAGCAGTGCTTTGTCCAATGGTGAACGCATCGAAATCAGGGGTTTCGGAAGTTTCAGTTTGCATTACCGGCCCCC
>CALZHS010000161.1 GCA_945787265.1 uncultured Gammaproteobacteria bacterium
GGACGCGACGGGCAAAATTTACCCCGTTTTATTGATCAGCCTTGGCGCCATTATACTCTTCCCGATAGTCGTATTTTTTCTCGCCGGTATGCCATTAACCCTGGAATATCCGGAACTCAAGGGTTTCAACTTCAAGGGTGGATTGGTATTGAGACCAGAGTTTGTCGCGCTGTGGATAGCGCTATCGCTCTATACTGCCGCCTTCATTGCGGAAATCGTGCGGGCCGGTATCCAGGCCATCAGCCACGGCCAGACCGAGGCCGCCTTTGCGCTTGGCATCAAACCCAGTCGCACCATGTCGCTGGTCATTATCCCGCAGGCATTGCGCGTCATCATTCCGCCGCTTTCGAGCCAGTATCTCAATATCACCAAGAACTCGTCGCTCGCAATCGCGATCGGATACATGGATATCGTGGCGACCATTGGCGGGATATCTTTGAACCAGACGGGACGCGAAATGGAATGCATGACTATCGTGCTAGCCCTGTACCTGTTGTTTTCGTTGATCATATCTGCGTTTATGAACTGGTATAACAAACGCATGAAACTGGTGGAGCGCTAAGATGAGTACCGAACAATCCTACCCAGCGGGCGAACATCCGAGCATGGCTCCTCCCGTCACCGAAGTCGGTATTATCGGCTGGGTTCGCCACAATCTGTTTTCATCGACGACCAACATCGTCATTACGGTACTGACGCTTTATTTCCTGTACCTCATTGTTCCGCCGATGCTGAACTGGATTTTCCTCGATGCGGTATTCTCTGCAGACTCGCGCGATGATTGTCGTGCCCTCGCCAGGGCGGCTGGACACGAGATGGGCGCCTGCTGGGCTTTTATCGGCAAACGTTTCGAAATATTTGTGTATGGCTTCTATCCGGTGGAAGAACGCTGGCGGATCGACCTGTCGTTCATCCTGATGCTGGCCGCGCTGGTCCCGGTTCTGTTTGACCATGTCCCTTTTCGCAAGCAGGGACTATGGTTTTCGTTGATTGCACCATTCGTCATAGGCTGGCTGTTGCTGGGCGGTATGGGCCTGGAACCGGTACCAACCGACAAGTTCGGCGGCTTCATGCTCACGCTGGTTATCGGTGTAACCGGTATTGTAGGTTCCCTGCCATTAGGCATCGCACTTGCGCTCGGGCGGCAATCTCACATGCCGGCAATGCGCATGGTCTGCGTCGCGTTTATCGAGTTCATCCGCGGTGTGCCTCTGATCACGCTGCTGTTTGTCGCCTCGACCATGCTGAATTATTTCCTGCCGCCGGGTACGACCTTCGACCTGTTGCTGCGTGTACTGATCATGGTAACGCTGTTTTCGGCGGCCTATATTGCCGAGGTCATCAGGGGCGGTTTACAGGCCTTACCCAAAGGGCAGATCGAAGCCGCCGACTCGATGGGATTGAAATACTGGCAGTCGATGCGTTTGATTATATTGCCGCAGGCGTTGAAGATTTCGATTCCCGGGATCGTGAATACCTTTATCGGCCTGTATAAAGATACGACGCTTGTCATCATCATCGGCCTGTTCGATCCACTCGGTATGGGACGTGCATCGCTGGCCGATACCAAGTGGCAGGGCCTGTCGACGGAAGTTTACGTGTTTGTTGCGATCTTTTTCTTTGTATCCTGCTTCGCGATGGCTCGATACTCACTCTATCTAGAAAAGAAACTTCATACCGGACATTAAAAGTAACCAGGGTATATAACTATGAGCAGTCAACCACAAGCAGCTGATCTCCAGGTATCCGACGAACTGGTCATCGAAATCAAGAAAATGCATAAATGGTACGGGACCTTTCATGTTCTCAGGGATATCAATCTCGATGTCTACCGGGGTGAGAGAATCGTCATCTGCGGCCCTTCGGGTTCCGGCAAATCGACCCTGATTCGCTGTATCAACCGGCTCGAGGAACACCAGCAGGGCGATATCATTGTCGACAATGTCGAGTTGACCAACGATTTGAAGAATATCGACGCGATTCGTCGTGAAGTCGGTATGTGCTTCCAGCATTTTAATCTGTTCCCGCACCTGACCGTAATGGAAAACTGCGCCCTGGCGCCGATTTGGGTCAAGCAGGTCCCGCGCAAAGAAGCCGAAGAGACGGCGATGAAATACCTGACCCGCGTAAAAATACCCGAACAGGCGGAGAAGTATCCCGGACAATTATCAGGCGGCCAGCAGCAACGGGTTGCGATCGCACGCTCGCTATGCATGAATCCAAAAATCATGTTATTCGATGAGCCGACCTCGGCACTCGATCCGGAAATGATAAAAGAGGTTCTCGACGTCATGATCGAGCTCGCCCGGGAAGGAATGACGATGCTGTGTGTAACTCACGAAATGGGATTTGCCAAGACGGTTGCGAACCGCGTCATATTCATGGATGAAGGCCAGATCATCGAAGAAAACAATCCGCATGAATTCTTTGACAATCCGCAGCACGATCGGACCAAGCTGTTCCTGAGCCAGATTCTCGCGCATTAGACTTCTCTAACGCCTGAAGGATTTTCCGTCATCCCGCAACGTCTCTGTCATCCCGCGGTTTAACCCGATGCGTCGGACCGACGGGATCCAGCTTGCACTGACATCTCTAAACTCTCTGGCTACCGCGACCTACGCGGCCCGGTCTGGCCGCGCTATGACAACTCCGAGGTTTAAAGCCAGTCGGCTTTAGTCAGCCGTCCCCAGCAGTGCCTTCAAATCGGCAAATGTATCGAGGCCACGCTGGTGCTTTTCGTTTTCCGACAGTTGACTGACGATGTGCTCGGCGCCTTCGAGGTCCGCTTCGGGCAGTTCATACAGGAACCGGCTGGGCTCGCACTGGAGCAGTTCACCAAATTTCTGCCGGGTTTTGGCGTAACTCAGGGTCAGGCTGGTGGCAGCACGGGTGATGCCGACGTAGGCCAACCTGCGCTCTTCCTCGATGCCTTCGCTGTCCCGTGACTGGTGATGCGGCAGGCTGTCCTCTTCGAAACCTGCCAGATACACATGCTCAAACTCGAGGCCCTTGGCGGCATGAATGGTCGATAGCTGAACCGCATCCTGTTGCTTATTATACTCACTGGTTTCGAGTATCGACATCAGTGACAGGTGCGAAACGATGGCGTCGAGTGATTTGTCATCCCGGTCTTTCTGCAGGTTTCCAATCCAGCTGATCAACTCTGAGACGTTCTCCATCGCTGTCTCCGCCTGCTTCGTCGAGGGGCAGGTTTCGCTAAGCCAGTCGGCGTAGTCGAGCCTTGAAACCAGTTTTTTACATAGCTCCATTGCATCCTCCTGTTGTGCAAGGTGACGCAGTTCCTGGATCAATTCAATGAAGCCCTGTATTCGGATTCGTGCCCGGTTGCCGACAGATTCCAGTAAACCCAGTTCGCGCATTGCAATATCCAGGCTGCGCTTTCTCGAACCCGCGTAGGTGGCCAGTGCTTTAATGCTGGCAGCGCCGATTTCGCGCCGCGGGACGTTGATAATCCTTAGCAGAGCCTGGTCGTCGTCAGGATTGGTGAGCAGCCGCAGGTAAGCCATGATGTCCTTGATTTCGCGACGCTCGAAGAAGGCGTTACCGCCGGCGACCTGGTAGGGAATCGAGTGATCACGCAGAGCTTTTTCGTAGTTGCGCGACTGAAAATTGCTGCGGTAGAGAATGGCAAACTGGCTGCAGGGGACGTTTTGCTGGAAGCGGCTGCTTAGTATATCGACTGCCACCCGATCGGCCTCGTCTTCGGCATTCTTGCAGGGAAATACGCGGATAAGTTTGCCGACGCCCGAAGCAGACCACAGCTTTTTCTCGAAAAGGTGCTGATTGTTGGCAATAAGCTGGTTGGCGGCGCCGAGAATTCGGCTGGTGGACCGATAGTTCTGCTCCAGTTTTACCAGTTCGATGGACGGGAAATCCTGCTGCAGGCGTTGCAGGTTTTCGGGGCGTGCCCCGCGCCAGGCATAAATAGACTGATCGTCGTCACCTACCACGGTCAGTTTCTGACGCAGGCTGCAAAGTGCTTTAACCAGTTCGTATTGACTGGTATTGGTGTCCTGGTATTCGTCGATTAACAGGTAGCGAATCCTGTCCTGCCATCGGTTCAGCACTTCGGTGTGCGCGCGAAACAACTGTACCGGCAGCATTATCAGATCGTCGAAGTCCATCGAATTGCAGGCCAGCAGCTGTTGCTGATACTCCAGGTACAGCCTGGCCTGTGCCTGCATGATCCCGGTATCGGCAGTCGCAAGCGCGGTTTCCGGATCGATGAAATCGTTTTTCCAGCGACTTATCTGGTACATGGATTGCCGGACATGATCGCTATCCTGCTCGCTGCGGCGGGCGAGCCCATCGAGGCAGGTTTCGACGTCGCGTGTATCCATGATACTGAATCCGCGACGATATCCGAGACGATGAGATTCCTCCAGCAGGATACGCTGGCCGAGACTGTGAAAGGTCGATATTTTTAATCCCCGCGTGGATTTCCGGTCCATTAGACGGGTAACTCGCTGCCGCATTTCCCGCGCCGCCTTGTTGGTAAAGGTAACCGCACATATCTGCTGGGGCAAATAGCCCTGTTGCATCAACCAGGCTATTTTGCGGGTGATGACGCCGGTTTTACCGCTGCCGGCGCCGGCCAGTACCAGACAGGGCCGATCAATGCATTTGACCGCCCGCTGCTGCGGTTTATTGAGATCTTGCAGGTTCAAGTTAAGTAAACTATCGTGCCGGAAGTTACGGGTAATATTTTAAAGTTGCAGCGATTATTGGCGTATGAGAAAACTTTTTATTGATAAAGCAGGCTGGCTGCAGTCCGTGAAAGTTGTTCAGTCCCCCAATTTTGACGCCAGGCCAGACAACGCCAAAATTAAACTCATCGTTGTGCATGGCATTAGTTTACCACCGGGTGAATTCGGTGGTGGTCATATTCAGAATTTTTTTTGTAATAACCTGGATATTGGTGCCCACGAGTATTTCGATTCAATTTGTGAAATGAAAGTCTCGGCCCACTGCCTGATCGAACGAGATGGCAGTATTTTGCAATTCGTGTCATTCCTGGATCGGGCCTGGCACGCGGGCGAGTCCGAATGGAGGGGCGAACGGGTCTGTAATGATTTCTCGATCGGCATCGAGCTCGAGGGATGCGACGATCAGGCCTATACCGAGGAACAGTATCGTAGCCTCGCGGATCTCATTGCGTGCCTGCGTGCGGAATATCCCGGGATCGAAAATGACGCGACGGGGCACAGCGATATATCGCCCGGCCGTAAAACCGATCCCGGCGAAGCGTTTGACTGGAACAAACTAGGACGGCTTGTCTAGCGCGACCCACTGGTCGCCGAGGTAGGCTTCGAGCGGTTTGTAACGACGCTTGTAGCTCATCTTGCTGCAGTCGCGAATCCAGTATCCGAGGTACAGGTAATCAAGGTCACGCAAGCGTGTTTCCTGGATCTGGGTCAGGATCGCGAAATGACCAGGGCTGCGGTCGGCATGGTCCTGGTCGAAAAAGGTATAAACGGCGGATAATCCGCTGTCGGTGACGTCGCAAACGGCCACTGCGATAAGTATCCGGTTGAGTCGATACTCGAAAAAGAGGGTATCGGTCCAGTCGCAGATTAAAAACCGGTGATAGTCGGATTTACTGGGATTGGCCATACTGCCGTCGTTATGTCGGTTATTGATGTAGCGGCGATACAGGTCGAAATGTTCGTCCCGAAAGCGTCCCGGGACAATCGTGATTTTGAGATCGGCGTTGCGCTTGATCACGCGCATTTCGTTACGCGAATAGGCATGTTTCCTGACCGGTACCCGCACCGAGACACATTCCTGGCAACTCGGGCAGTGGGGTCGGTAAATATAGCCTCCGGAGCGGCGAAAACCGTGTCGAATCAACTCGTTGTAGGTTTTCATATCCATATCCATATGGGGATTGGCGAAGGCACTAACGGATTTCCGATTATCCAGGTAACTACAGGGTTCCGGGGTGGAGGCGAAGAAATTGATTTTTACCTGGTCATTCATAGTTTTAAACCGTTAGGTTTAAACTTAAGTTTAGAACGGAAAACGGCAGTTGTAACTAATTTTTAGGCTAATTGAGCGAGTTTTATTACCTGTCTAAGTGGCAGGACAAGGGCCTTTTAGCGGCGGCTGTAGCCGGGTCAAAGCCCGAAGAATAACTGGCTGTTGTGCAGGGTCTGCCGGGCCAGCTGTTCAGGAGACTTACCCTGGTGAAGGGCTACATTGCGGAGAATATGCGGTAAATAGGCGGGTTCGTTGACGCGGCTCGAGGGTTTCGGATCAAGATTCCGGGGCAACAGGTAGGGTGCGTCGGTTTCCAGTAACAGCCGGTCGTCAGGGATCATTGGTACCAGCTTCTGCAGTTCCAGTCCGCGGCGTTCGTCGCAGATCCAGCCGGTGATGCCGATATAGCAGTCGAGATCGAGATAATGCGTCAGGGCCTCGCGCGTATCGGTAAAGCAATGAACGACGATCCGGCTGAGATCGTCGCGAAATTCGCGCAGCATATCTATGAAGCGTTGATGCGCATCTCGCTGGTGGCAGAACAATGGCATCTGCAGGGCAACAGCAAGCTCCATTTGCCGCTGGAATGCAGTTTCCTGGGCCGGATGCGGTGAATAGTTGCGATTGAAATCGAGGCCCGTTTCTCCAATTGCGCGCACGCAGTCGTGCTGTGCCATGGTCTTTAGCAGGTCAGAACTATGCTCCCCCCATTCGCTGGCGTGGTGAGGATGGACGCCGCAGGTGGATACGAGGCGATCCGGGTAACGATTACAAAGGTCGATCGCCTGTCGACTTTCGTCGATCGACGTGCCGGTCACAACCATCTGCGTGACGCCGGCTTCGCGGGCGCGTTTCATTACCGCATCCAGATTCCCCAGCAGGCTCTTGTTGGTCAGGTTGACACCAATATCGACCAGTTCCATCACTGGCGAATGCCGGTACCACGGGATAGCAGGGTCAGGCAGATGGTAAACAGCACCGCGATAAAAAACAGGATAACAATTATTGCGGTTGACAGTTCGATATCACTGCTGCCGCGAAAGCCGTAGCGAAAGCTGTTAACCATGTAGAGAATCGGGTTAATCAGTGAAACCTGTTGCCAGAATTCGGGTAGCAGCTTGATCGAGTAAAAAATTCCGCCGAGGTAGGTCAACGGGGTTAGCACAAAAGTCGGAATAATGGTGATGTCGTCGAAGCTGTTGGCGAAAATCGCGTTGATCAATCCTGCCAGTGCAAACAGGCAGGAGGTCAGCAGTGCAACCAGCAGAACAACGAGCGGGCTGTGCACGCTGAAATTGGTAAACAGCAGGGACACCAGCGTGACCGCGATGCCAACGCTGATCCCGCGCGCCATACCACCGGTCATGAATCCCAGCAGGATAACCAGGTCGGGCACCGGTGCGATCTGTATTTCT
>CALZHS010000162.1 GCA_945787265.1 uncultured Gammaproteobacteria bacterium
TCAGGCTTACGAGGAACAGACCCAGCGCCCAGAACATGATGTAGACCAGCTTGCGTAATTGCGACCCAATGGCGTCAATCGCCATGCGGGTGAAACTGATTTCCGATGAAACCGCTTTTCCGGTCAGCGCTATTTCGATTTTTTCCGACATCAGCGCATTGAAAGGCGCGGCGACGATGTTTGCGACCGGAGTAAAGCTGAAAAACACGGTCATCGCCGCCAGCACGCCGAAGAAGATCCAGATCAGCCACGCGATAAAGTCAAGGAACTCGGGAACGAACGACATCAGCCATTCGACAAAGACATTAAACTGGCTGTATCCATACCAGACCAGGGCGCCGAACAGCAGCAGGTTGATCATTAGCGGTATGATTACGTAAATACGCACGCCGGGTTTGTTGAGCAAGCTCAACGCACGTGCCAGTGCCCGTGTGCCCCGCGTAATATCGGCAATCATCGACCGCTAGCCTCAGGCCAGTTCGACGGGCTCGGGTGCCTGCCAGCCCTCGGCGCGGTGTTCGGCGACGATACGGGTATAAACACCGCCACGCACGTTAAACTCGGCATTAATGCGCATAAAGCGCGGCGCAATCGCAGCCACCAGGTCCGACAGGATCTTATTGGTCACTGCTTCGTGAAACGCGCCGTGGTCGCGATAGGACCAGAAGTAAAGCTTCAGCGCCTTTAATTCAAGGCATAACCGGTCAGGTACGTACTGTATCTCGATGCTGGCAAAGTCGGGCTGCCCGGTCAGCGGGCACAAACAGGTGAATTCGGGCGTATCGATGTGAATCGTGTAGTCGCGTTCGGGATTTGGGTTCTCAAAAGTGTCCAGCTCGCTGGAAGGCTGAGTACTCATATTGTTTCTCGCAGGTTAAACGGCTCGGGTCAGCACAACTGAATCCGGGGCGCGCCATTATATATCTCTATCCGCAATAGGCAATTAATTGAAGGGTTTTACTGTTGCCGGATAGTGCAAATGATATACTCTGCTCGCAAAAATTTTTACCCGGGAATTCCTCGCAAAAATGCGTCTCAGTCAGATCAAAATAGCCGGCTTCAAGTCGTTTGTCGACCCAAGCAAGATCGTGTTTCCGGCAAACGTTACCGGCATCGTAGGCCCTAATGGCTGCGGCAAGTCCAATGTCATCGATGCGGTGCGCTGGGTTATGGGCGAGTCTTCGGCCAGGAATCTACGCGGCGAATCAATGGAGGACGTCATATTCAGCGGTTCTTCGAGCCGTCAGCCGGTAGGCCAGGCCTCGGTAGAGCTGGTTTTTGACAATTCCGATGGACGGGTGAAAGGTGAGTACGCCAAGTACAACGAAATCTCGGTAAAACGCATCAGCACCCGGGTTGGCAAGTCCAAGTACTTCCTCAACAACACGCGCTGTCGCCGTCGCGACATCGCCGATATTTTTCTTGGCACGGGGCTGGGACCCCGCAGTTACTCGATTATCGAGCAAGGTATGGTAAGCCGCGTCATCGACGCCAAGCCGGATGAATTGCGGGTCTATCTCGAGGAAGCCGCCGGCATCTCGAAGTACAAGGAGCGACGCCGCGAAACCGAAACCCGGATTCGACATACGCGCGAAAACCTGGATCGCCTGGTCGATTTGATCGACGAGATAGACAAGCAGCTCTCGCGACTTGAGCGCCAGGCAAAAACTGCGGCCAAGTACAAGCAATTGAAACAGGATCAGCGTCGGCTCGAGGCAGAGAGCCTGTTGCTGCAAAAGCAGGTTTTTGACGCGGAAATCGAGGCGCAGCGACGCCAGCTTGCCTGGGCCGAAACCGATATGGAAAAGCGCACCGCGGAGTTGCGCGAAACCGAGCGCGAGATCGAGCAGGGGCGACTGAAGCTGGCTGAAGCCAGCGAGCAATTGAACCGGGTGCAGGGCCAGTTTTATAAGCTTGGTGCAGAGATTTCGGGCAAGGAACAGGCGATCGAACACCAGAAGAATCTGCGTCAACGCGGTCGCCAGGAGCTGGACAGCCTGGAACAGTCCCTGCAGGATGCGGGCAAGATACTTGCCGACGATGCTGCCAGGCTGGAGCAGCTGGAACTGAAGCTTGCCGATATTGCGCCAGAACTGGAATCCAGCAATCAGGATCTCGAGCAACAGCGGTCTGCGGTGGAGCAGGCGGAAGAAAAAATGCACGAATGGCAGGAATTGTGGGATCAGTTTCGTCGCGAATTCCACCAGGTTCACGAGTCTGCGCAGATCGAAAACCGCGGTATCGAGCATATCGAGCGCCAGGTACAGCGTACCGAACAGCAGCGCCTGCGCCTGCAGGGCGAGCTGGATACTCTCGACGCCTCCGCAGCCGCTCAGGAAATCGATGAGCTCGAGTCCAGTGTCGAGGCCAGCGCGCAGGAATATGCCGCAACGACCTCCCAGGTACAGGCGCGGGCCGAAGAAATCCAGGCGCTGCGCGGCAGTTGTGAAGATTCGGCCAACCAGCTTGACGAACAGCGCAACCAGGTGCAAACCCTGCGCGGACGTTTGAGTTCGCTGGAGGCGCTACAGCAACATGCGCTTTCCGAAACCAGCGACGAGGTCAAGCAGTGGCTTGAGCAGCATCAAATCGATTCGACGCATCGCCTGACCAGCCTGCTGAAGTTGAAGGGCGATATAGGCAGGGCAGTTGAAGTGGTACTGTCGCCATTTCTCGGTGCTTTCTGCACCTCGAGCGGCGAGCCCGTGCCCGATGCATTCGTGCCGAATCGTAACGTGGCGGTATTCGACCGCGACCCGGTGCAGGCGCGCGGCGGTGATCGTGATTGGCCGAAACTGTCAGACTATATCGAGTGTGATGTCGACCTGTCGGCCATCCTGGACGGGGTTTACCTGTGCAGGGATCAGCAGGATTTACGCGACAAGCGCGGCCAGCTGAAGGCCGGCGAAAGCCTGGTTACGGCGCAGGGGCTCTGGGCCGGTGGTAACTGGATATTGCAGCAGGGTGAGGAAGACCAGCATGCGGGTACCCTTGCGCGTGCGCAGGAGATCGACTCGATTCAAGCACAGCTGGGCCAGATAACGAAGGCGGCGATGACCTTGAAATCGCACTACGATGGCGATCGGCAGCGCCTGCAAGTTCTCGAACAGGAATGGGACCGCGATCAGAAATCAATGGCTGCTTTACAGCAGCAACTATCCGAACTGCGCCAGCAGCTCGGTAACCGGAAAAGCGAGGCCGAGCAGGTTCAAAACAGGCGCCGGCAGTTACATACCGAGCTGGCTGAGCTCGAGGAACAAAAGCTTGGACACACCAGCGAACTGCAGTCGAATAGCGCCAAGCGCAACGATTTTCTCGAGCAGATTGCGCAGATGACGGAACTCGAAGAGGGATTGCAGGCACAAAAATCACGTCGCCAGCAAAGCTTGACCGCAACCCGGGACGCGCTGCAGCGGGCGCTTGAAAAAGCGCACCAGCTCCAGATCCGGCAGCAGGCGCTGGAGGCAGAGCAGCGTACCACGCGTTCGAATATCGAGCGCATCGAGCAGCAGAAAAACCAGTTTGATCAACGAATCCGGGAGCTCGATGACATCATGAACAGTGATATCGATCCCATCGGTGAACTGGAGGCCACGCTGCAGGAGCTGCTGAAGCAGCGTAATCAGAGCGAACAGGAACTGGGCCAGGCACAGCAGGCCGTTGGCGAACTGGACAACCGGCAGCGCGAACTCGAAGCCGAACGTAACACTCGCCAGCAGCATGTCGATGACTTTCGTAATCAACTCGAGCAGGAACGTATGCAGCTGCAGGAGGCGAGCATCCGCTGCAATACGATCGAGGAACAATTGCAGAAGACAGGGCTGGATATCGCCAGCCTGCAGCAGGATCTCGATCCCGAGGCGGATTTAGACGAATGGAGCATGCGTCTCGAAAAGTTAAACAAGCGTATCGACCGCCTCGGTCCGATCAACCTCGCGGCAATCGACGAACAAAAGGAACAGGCTGAACGAAAACAGTACCTGGATGCGCAGAACCAGGATTTGATTGCAGCGTTGGAAACACTCGAGGACGCGATCAGGAAAATAGACAGGGAAACCAGGGATCGGTTCAAGAACACATTCGAACAGGTTAACAGTCGCCTGGTGGAGCGTTTTCCCAAGCTGTTCGGAGGTGGCGAAGCACATCTCGAGATGACCGAAAACGATTTACTCAACACGGGTGTGCAGATCATGGCGCGACCACCCGGAAAACGCATAACCAACCTGCAGCTTTTATCAGGAGGAGAGAAGGCACTTACCGCGGTAGCATTGATTTTCGCGATTTTTGAGCTCAATCCATCACCATTTTGTATGCTGGACGAGGTTGATGCGCCGCTCGACGATGCCAATGTCGGGCGTTTTTGCGCAATGGTTACGGAAATGTCCGAGCGGGTACAGTTCATCATTATCACGCACAACAAGATAACCATGGAAATGGCCCAGGGTCTGAATGGCGTAACCATGCATGAACCCGGGGTATCACGACTGGTCTCGGTCGATGTCGGCGAAGCGGTGGTACTTGCCGGGGTTCAGTAATGGATGCAAGCGCATTTAGGTGGGTGCTGATCATTATTGCGATCCTGGTGGGATTCGGGGTCTATCTGTACAGCCTGCACCAGGCACGATTGCGCAAACGCAGTGCGATCGAGACATTCACCCGCGAGGAGATCGATTCGGCATTTGTCGAAGACGAGCAACTGCGCTTCGAAATGAATAATCTTAGCCAGATTCTGACCGAGAACGAGACTGACGAAGACCTCGACGAGATCGAGATTAATCCCGCCAGTGAAATACAGAAAAGCCCGTTTGCATTGCCAGATGTCGAGATATATGTGCCGGCAATGTTAAAGGGCAGGGATGAAGACAGCTTGATCAGTTATCACCTGAGGTATGAAGATTTTCGCCTGATTACCGGTGAGGAAGCCGATGCAGCCGTGCAGGAGACCGGCCTGGAACTTAGTCCCGAGGGTTTACTCGAATTTCGCGAAGAAGGAGAGGTCTGTTTCCAGGTGGCCAGTCTCAGTGATCCGGGGCATTTTAACGAGATCGAAAAACTCGATTTTGCGACCCTTGGATTCAATTGTTTTATCGATCTTGAAACCTGTGAAAATCCGCGACTGTCATATGAATCGATGCTGAAAAAAATCGACGAACTGGTGCGCCTGTTGAATATCAAGGTATACATGCCGAACCAGGACCAGGTCGTCGC
>CALZHS010000163.1 GCA_945787265.1 uncultured Gammaproteobacteria bacterium
TGACAGGTCGGGCAGTAGTACATTTTGCGGCCACCTGCATTAATGCATTTAATTTCATTACCGCAGTAGTGGCAGGGCTCACCCGCGCGATCGTAGGTATTAAATCGAATTTCGGCCCTCGATATTTTCCCCTCGGACCTGAGCTTTGCGACGATACGCGGGGGATTAATAATACCGCTCGTGCGGTAAGAGCGTTGCGTAATTCGGATAATCTGTTTTGCCAGTTTCATTAATTCGGCTGGACTGCATTGTGCCGGTTTACGCAGGGGATGCAGACGCGACCGGGTCAGGATCTCGGCGCGCAGATAATTTCCAAGACCCGCGAGAAAGCCCTGGTCGAGCAGTAACCCGGCCAGTTGCCGATTCCTGAACCGATCTGAACGAAGCCTGTTTGCGATAAATTCAGCATCGGGCCTTTGGTTCAAGATGTCCGGCCCCAGCTTCGAAAGAAACGGATGTTCCTGCAATTCGTCAGTTCGCATAACCTCGATTTCAGATGCACTGAATAAAAACGCACTACCTGCCCTGTTGCGGATCGCCAACCTGAGCTGTCGATTGGTAACGGGGGGCTGCCCACCAGGATCGACGAACCAGCGGCCGTAGAGTTGATTGTGACTGTAGATGACCCAATCGTTGTCGAAAAAGACCAGAATTGCCTTGCCCCGACTTTCAACCCGCAGGATCCGTTGGCCGGTCAGGTACTTTTGGTACTTGTGCAGGTGCGTAAACGAAAACTTCACTTCGATCGTCAACCGATCCACCAGTACGGCAGCAATCATATCGGCCGCTATCCGGATTTCGGGACCCTCAGGCATTTTCTTATGATCCTGTTTGTTTCGGCCTGGTGCTGCCAGACATGTAAATAAAAAAGGCCCCTGTAAGGGGCCCGAAATTTGGCGGAGAGCGAGGGATTCGAACCCCCGGACCCTTTCGGGTCAACGGTTTTCAAGACCGCCGCATTCGACCACTCTGCCAGCTCTCCTGATATTTCGTATCGTAGTATTTACAAAACTAGTTTGGTACTGCGCGATGAGCAAGCTTTTCAGTCCGCCTGACGCGGGCGTATTATAGTCGTTTAAGCCGGCTAGTCATTAGCAAATTGAGCAAAAAGCGGCTTGAATTTGTTTTTTATGACCACAACTATAAACGAGTTGGCCAATGCCCCGAGCGGCCTATAACCCTACTATTTGGGGGCTTGCTATAGGTTGATCATGAACTTAAAATGCTCTGCATTGGTCTATACTAGACTGGTTAAGTAACGGAGATAATCATGCAATTGAATACTGCTGTAACCCGCTCTCAAGAAGCGATCTTGGCAACCAACAAGGTTATCAAGAACACCTACATCCTGCTGTCCGGCACGCTGTTGTTCAGTGCTTTTGCCGCTTACCTGGGTGTCACCTCGGGAATCGGGCACGGTACGGCACTGGTCGCTAGTATTGTGGCCATCGTGATGCTGTGGTTTGTTTTACCGAGAACTGCAAATTCTGCCACCGGTATTCCAGTACTATTTGCCATTACCGGCCTGCTAGGCTTCGGATTAGGCCCGGTACTGAACTACTACCTTTCGGTTAATCCCAGTATCGTCATGACCGCCCTTGGTGGCACCGGAACCATCTTCCTTGGCCTTTCGGGCTATGCCCTGACCACGCGCAAGGATTTCAGCTTTCTGGGCGGTTTCGTCATGGTGGGTATGCTGGTGGTACTCGGCGCCGCCGTACTGAATATTTTCCTGGGAATCCCGGCACTGTTCCTCGCGGTTAACGCCGCCGTGGTGTTGATTATGAGTGCTTTCATCCTGTGGGAGACTTCGTCCCTGATCCATAACGGTGAGACTAATTACATCATGGCTACAGCCGGCCTGTTCCTGTCGATCCTGAACATGTTCCAGGCCCTGCTGCACCTGCTGGGGGCTTTTGGAGGCAACGATTAATCGTCGCCAATACGATTGCTAAATAAGCCCCGTTCGCGGGGCTTATTTTTTTCTGGAGATAAATGTGGACTGGTTGAAAATAGGTTCGGCGCTGTTCCTGGTCGCAATGATTATTTTCCTGTTTCCGCGCGCGAAGCAGGTGATCGAGAATACGCCCAAGGGAAGTATGAAAGACTGGATGGGCTATATCGTGCCGATGCTCGCGGTGATTCTATTCATCATTTTGCTGATCACGCTGGTTTAACCAAATTTTCTCCGCCAGCGACAGGTCCCCTGGCGACGTAATCTTGAAGTTATCAGCCTCCCCGGCCACCAGTCGCGGCGCATGACCCATTAGCTCAACCGCCTCGGCGTCGTCGGTTATTGACAGGTTTTTATCGATTACCTGTTTGAGGGCATTGAGTAACGGCTGCAAATGAAATACCTGGGGTGTGAGCGCACGCCACAGCCCGTCACGGGACAGCGTCGCGTAAATTTCCATATCGTTGCCCTGCCGTTTCAGCGTATCGGTCACCGGCGTCGCCAGTATCGCACCTGCGGTATGCTGCCTTGCGGCTTCAATAACATTGCTCAGATCCCGGTGGCTGACCAGTGGCCGCACCGCGTCGTGCACCAGCGCAATCGCATCGTTGCCAAATCGATATTGCAGTGTCGTGAGCCCGCTGTAGACCGAGTCGTGGCGATGCCGTCCCCCCGTGGTCGTAAACAGGGGTTTTTCTGCGGCATAGGCAATCGCATCCCAGTGTTGATCGTCATCCCGCAATACGACGACGACCCCGTCAATCTCCGGATGTGCCAACAATCGATCGAGACAATGTTCGATCACCGTTTTATCCTGGAAAGACAGGTATTGCTTGGGAATTTCGCTCTGCATACGCTGCCCGGTACCGGCAGCGGGAATGATTGCCCAGACCGGGGTACTACTCCCCATCGGTATCATCCTCCTGTTTCGGAATCAGCTGGATGAAGGTTTCGCCCTGCTTGATCATGCCGAGATCGTTACGGGCTTTCTCCTCAAAGGCATCGAGACCGTTCTGCAGGTCGATTACCTGCGCTTCGAGTATCCGATTGCGTGCTTCGAGTTCCTTTAGGCGCTGCTTTTGAAGCTCGAGTTCGCGCGTTAGCTGCACAACTTCTGACAGGCTTCCGTCACCAAACCATAATTTATACTGCAGACCGACGAGTACCAGGATCAGTATGGTAATCAGGGTCTTCATCGATTCACGGCAGCCGCGCTACAGGTTTTTAAAAGCCGACTTTCCCGGGAATCTTGCGGCCTCGCCGAGCATTGCTTCGATGCGCAGCAACTGGTTGTACTTGGCGACCCGATCCGAACGCGACAGCGAGCCGGTTTTGATCTGGCCTGCACAGGTAGCAACCGCGAGATCGGCGATGGTGACGTCCTCGGTTTCACCCGAACGATGCGAAATAACAGTAGAATAGCCGGCCTCATGCGCCATCGAGATAGCGTCCAGGGTTTCACTCAGGGTTCCGATCTGATTAAACTTGATCAGAATTGAATTGGCTATGCCCTGTTCAATCCCGCGCGCGAGGATACGGGTATTGGTTACAAACAGGTCATCACCCACGAGTTGAATTTTACTGCCCAGTTGCCCGGTAAGGATGGCCCAGCCTTCCCAGTCGCCCTCATCCATGCCGTCTTCGATGCTGATTATCGGGTATTGATCAACCCAGCCTGACAGGTAGTCGGCAAAACCGGCGGCGTCGAATGCGCGACCTTCCGAGGCCAGCTTGTATTTTCCGGATTCGAAGAACTCGGAACTGGCGACATCGAGCCCAAGACAGATGTCTTTGCCAGCCTGGTACCCGGTCTTGTCGATAGCGGTTAATATGACCTCGATCGCCTCCTCGTTGGAGGATAAATCAGGCGCAAAGCCGCCTTCGTCACCGACCGCGGTATTCATCCCCTTTGCTGCCAGTACCGATTTCAGCGCGTGAAATACTTCCGCGCCACAGCGCAACGCCTCGCTGAAACTGGGTGCGCCCACCGGCAGGATCATGAACTCCTGCATGTCGACGCTGTTGTCGGCATGGGCGCCACCGTTGATGATGTTCATCATCGGCACCGGCAACAGGTTTCCTTTTTCACCCCCCAGGAACCGGTAGAGTGGCTGCCCGGCCTCGCTCGCCGCGGCCTGAGCGTTTGCCAGCGATACGGCAAGTAAAGCATTGGCACCGAGGTTACTCTTGTTGTCACTGCCATCGAGTTCGATCATCGCCTGATCGAGCCCACGCTGGTCATTGCAATCGCGTCCAATCGCGATTCCGGCTAACTCGTGATTGATATGGGATACAGCCCTGGTCACGCCTTTACCGAGATAGCGGTTGATGTCACCGTCACGCAACTCGATAGCCTCGCGCTCACCCGTGGAAGCCCCGGAAGGTGCTGCTGCCCTGCCCATGCTCCCGCTTTCCAGTATCACATCGGCTTCAACGGTCGGATTGCCGCGCGAATCAAGAATTTCTCGGCCGATGACCTTGCTAATCCTGGTCATATAAACTCCACGTCTATTTCTTAATCGAGCTGCAGAAGCTGGTTTTCATGCAGCGGAGAAGCCTTGGTGGTCTGGTCGAGCTGCACCAGCACTTCAAGCAGTGAGCGCATCTCTGACAGTGGCCAGGCATTGGGGCCGTCACTCAGGGCCTTGTCGGGGTCGGGATGCGTTTCCATGAACAGTCCCGAGACGCCCGCCGCCACAGCGGCTCGCGCCAGTACCGGCACAAACTCGCGCTGTCCACCCGAGGAGCTGCCCTGTCCACCGGGCAATTGCACTGAATGCGTGGCATCGAAAACAACCGGGCAACCGGTTTGGCGCATGACCGCCAGCGAACGCATATCCGATACCAGGTTGTTGTAACCGAAGCTAACTCCGCGCTCGCAAACCATGACCTGCTGGTTTCCAGTCTCCCGTGCCTTGTTGACGACCTGCTGCATGTCCCAGGGCGAAAGAAACTGGCCCTTTTTGATGTTGACCGGTTTTCCCTGCGACGCGACGTTTTGAATGAAATGGGTTTGCCGGCACAGGAAAGCCGGCGTCTGCAGCACATCGACCACGCTGGCAACGGCGTCGAGGGGGGTATCTTCATGCACGTCGGTGACGATGGGTACGCCCAGATCGGCGCGCACTTTTTCAAGAATCGCGAGCCCTTTTTCAATGCCGAGGCCACGAAAACTTTGACTGCTGGAACGGTTGGCCTTGTCAAAAGATGACTTGAAAATAAATGGGAGTTTTAAATCCAGGCAGATCTGCTTGGCAGATCTGCTTTAACTCTCCCGCGGTATCCATTGCCAACTGTTCCGATTCAACCACGCAGGGACCGGCCATCAGGAACAGGGGTCGATCCAGCCCAACTTCGAAATCACAAAGTTTCATTTATGCCCCGGCCTTGTGATACTCGACCGCCGCGTTAATAAAGCTATTGAAAAGAGGATGCCCGTCACGCGGCTGTGAAGTAAATTCCGGGTGAAACTGGCAACCGATAAACCACGGGTGGTCGGACAATTCGATCATTTCGACCAGTTCGTTGTCGACCGAAAGCCCCGAGATCACCAGTCCGCCATCCTGCAGTCTCTGCAGGTAGTTATTGTTGAACTCGTATCGATGCCGGTGTCGCTCGTTAATTTCTTCCTGGCCGTAGGCACGCCGGGTTCGGGTTCCCGGCACCAGTTTGCAGGTTTGCGCGCCCAGTCGCATGGTGCCGCCGAGGTCTGCCGATTCATCACGGGTCTCTACCGAGCCATCACGATCGATCCACTCGGTGACCAGTGCGATAACCGGGTCCGGCGTCTTTGGATTAAATTCCGAGCTGTGAGCCTTGCTCAGGCCCAGAACATTGCGAGCATACTCGATCACGGCAACCTGCATACCGAGACAAATACCAAGATAGGGCACGTTATTGGTGCGAGCGTAATTGACCGCTGCGATCTTGCCTTCGATACCGCGGCTGCCAAATCCACCCGGTACCAGGATGGCATCGAGACCTTTCAGCACGTCGGTTCCATCGCTTTCGATCAAATCGGAATCAATCTTGACGATATTGACCCGGGTCCGCGTGTGCAACCCGTGTGCAGCCCGGCATGCGCCAGCGACTCGTTTAACGATTTATAGGCATCTGTGTGATCGACATACTTGCCGACGAAGCCGATGGATACGTCGTGCTCCGGGTTGTCCATCGCCTCTACTACCCTGTCCCATCCGGACAGGTCCGCTGGCGACAGGTTCAATGAAAAATGCTTGGCAACGATATCGTCGAGACCCTGCTCGTTAAGTTCACGTGGCAGCTTGTAGATATGGTCAACGTCGACTGCCGAAATGACGGCCCTCGGCGACGTTGGTAAACAGCGCAATCTTTCTGCGTTCATCGATGGGAATTGGCCGATCGGCACGGCATAACAGGATATCAGGCTGAATCCCGATCGATCGCAGTTCCTTTACCGAGTGCTGTGTCGGCTTGGTCTTGATTTCGCCCGCGGCCGGCAGATAGGGAATCAGGGTTAAATGCACGTAGAGCACGTTTTCGTGACCGAGCTCAAATCCCATTTGCCGGATGGCTTCCAGGTACGGCAGGGATTCGATGTCACCAACCGTACCGCCAATCTCGACCAGCACGATATCGGCGCCATTGGTACTGTTCAACACCGAGTTCTTGATTTCATCGGTGATATGCGGAATAACCTGTACCGTCGCGCCGAGGTAGTCTCCGCGACGCTCCTTGGCAATGACGCTCTCGTAGATTCGACCCGTCGTGTAGTTACTGTTCTTGGAACAGTGAATGCCGACGAAGCGTTCATAGTGTCCCAGGTCCAGGTCCGTTTCTGCACCATCATCGGTCACATAGACTTCACCATGCTGAAACGGGCTCATCGTCCCCGGATCGACGTTGATGTAAGGGTCGAGCTTGATCATGTTGATACTTAGCCCGCGAGACTGGAGTAATGCGCCCAGGGAGGCAGAAGCAATACCCTTGCCCAGTGATGACACAACACCACCAGTGATAAATATGAATCGGCTCATAGACCCCGAATTGAATGCACGTACGGTACTTAGGTTGGACGGAAACGATAGCAGAATCGCATTTTGAAGACAATCGACGCAGGGGAAATAAGGCTAGAATTAAGTCGAAATGTTCGAATTATTATCCACCAGAATCGATCCTTAAATCGGAAGCAAACCCGATATGCTGTCCTATACTTCCGCTTATGCGCGCGCTGATAATAGAAAATAATCCGGTTTACCGGGATGTGTTGGCTCAAACCTTTGCCGAGCAGGGATTCGATAGCGACACGGGTGACAGTGTCGAGGCCGCGCGCCTGTATGCCGATACCGAGCAATACGACATTATCTGCGTCAACCAGCAGCTCAAAGATGAACCCGGTGAAGCATTCGTTGGCTACTGTAATACCCATGAACGCCAGAAAGATACCCCGATCCTGTTTCTGACCGAAAATGCCGACCTGGTGGCGGCGGATTTAAACGTCAGGGTAGACGGCGTTATCCATGAACTCAATGAGAGCCAGATCGAAGATCAGGTCGTCCACTTCATCGAGCTGCACCTGGATCCGGTATTCTACGAGGGCCGAATACTGTTCGTCGAAGACGATGACGAGGTTGCGGCAGATATCCTCGGGCAGCTTAAAAAGACCGGTTACCGGGTTTCCTATTTCAAGTCTGCCGATGAGGCAAGCGCGGAATTCGACGCGGTCACGGTCTACGGATCGCATGCCGACGCCTACGACCTGGTCATAACCAAGATATTTTTCAAAACCGGCATGCGGGGCGATGAATTGGTCGCCCGGATACGTTCCTACGAGGACGGCCGCGGGTTTATCCCCATTCTTGCGATACCCGATCAAAATAACGACCAGCGACGCATTGCGCTTTACCGGGCCGGGGTCAATGATTTTCTGCCAAAACCAATCTTGCATGAAGAACTGCTGGTTCGCATCGGCAACCTGATAACCAATAAACGCCTACTC
>CALZHS010000164.1 GCA_945787265.1 uncultured Gammaproteobacteria bacterium
GATGCTCGAACAGCTAAACCAGTATATCTGGAGCTATAACGCCTGCGACGCCAGCGGGGTACGCTCGCCATGGCGACATTTGCTGCAAATACTGACGATGGTCGGGCGCGACCTGAAGGATGGCATGATTACGCTGCGCGCGATGAGCCTGGTCTACACCACGCTGTTAGCCATGGTGCCCCTGCTTGCCGTCAGTATCTCGGTACTGAAAGGATTCGGGGTCCACGACCAGCTGGAACCGACACTGGTGCGCCTGCTGGCGCCACTCGGCGAGCAAAGCATTGAGATCAGCGCCCGAATCGTCGGTTTTGTTGACAATATGAAAATCGGCGTGCTCGGCGCGGTGGGCGTGGGATTGCTGATCTATACGTCTATCTCCCTGATTCAAAAAATCGAATCGGCGTTTAACTACACCTGGCGGTTGCAGCAGGGTCGCAGTCTGGTTCAGCGTTTCAGCGACTACCTCAGTGTCATCATGGTAGGCCCGGTTCTGATATTTTCGGCGGTCGGTATTACCGCTTCGCTCGGCAGCCACCAGATTGTTGAATACCTCAACACGCTACCCTACATGAATGACCTGCTGCGACTGTTTGGAAAACTGTTGCCCTACGTACTGGCCATCGCCGCGTTTACCTTTGTTTACCTGCTGGTGCCGAACACCCGCGTAAAATTCGGCTCGGCACTCTACGGTGCCGTAATCGCCGGGGTCCTCTGGCAAACGTCCGGTATTCTTTTCGCTTCGTTTGTTAGTGGCTCTACCAGTTACACTGCGATCTATTCCGGCTTCGCTATCCTGTTAATTTTTATGATCTGGCTTTACCTGAGCTGGATCATTTTACTGATCGGGGCCAGTATCTCGTTTTATCATCAGAACCCTGAACAGCTGCAGCAAAAACGAATCGATTTTCATCTGAGTGGCCGTTTACGTGAACAATTGGCGCTGCAGGCGATGGTAAACATAGCCCGCGCGTATGATCAGCGATCCGCACTAGTCCCCAGTCTTGAAAATCTTGCCAGTTACCAGCGGGTGCCGGAAGCGGCGCTCAAGCGAATGCTGGATGCCTTGCAACACGATGGCCTGGTCCAGCGGTCAGCACAGGATCCACCGTTATATCTGCCGGGGTCCTCGTTGCGGCAAATCAAGCTTGCCGATATTGTGCAAAGTGCCCGTAAAGCCGAAGATAATGGTCACAACAATATCTGCCGAAGCGATGCAGAGGTTTCAAACTACCTGGGAGGGCTCGAACAGGCGCTCGATTCGCACATGGGAGAGGAGTCGCTGGCTCAGTTTATACAAAGTTTTGAGGATGAATCCCGGCATGAAGATAGTCTCGTTTAACGTTAACAGCCTGCGCCAGCGCCTGCATCAGTTGCAGAGCGTGATCGACAAGCATGCGCCGGAATTTATCGGTCTGCAGGAAACCAAGGTGCAGGATCACGAATTTCCGATGGATGCGATCACCGCGATGGGCTACCAGGTTATCTATGCCGGGCAGAAAACCCACTACGGGGTTGCGTTAATGTCGCGCCTTCCCTGCAACCACGCCTGCTACGGTTTCCCGGGAGATCCGGGGGATGCACAAAAACGATTTATCGGCGGCGAATTCGAAATGAATGGAGACGCGATACTGGTTTACAACGGATATTTTCCGCAGGGCGAGAGTCGTGATCACCCGGTCAAGTTTCCGGCAAAGCAGCGCTTTTACCGTGACCTGACTGATTTTCTGGGTACCTACAACATGTCACAAACGAAATTGATTCTAATGGGCGACTACAATATAGCGCCGCAGGATAGCGATATCGGTATTGGCGAAGACAATGCAAGGCGCTGGCTGAAAACAGGCAAAACCAGCTTTCTGCCCGAGGAACGCGAGTGGTTTCAGCGCCTCGAGTCACTGGGCTTACATGATGGCTTTCGCTTGTGTCATGCAGGGGCCGATGATCGTTTCAGCTGGTTCGATTATCGCAGTCGTGGGTTCGAGCGGGAGCCAAAGCGCGGTCTGCGCATCGATCATTTGCTGGTTTCGGAACAACTCAGGTCGTCCGTGGTCGATGCCGGGATAGACTACGATATCCGGGGCATGGACAAGCCTTCGGACCATGCACCTGCCTGGATCGAACTAAACCTCGCTGTCGGCGTCTGACTGTACGCCGTTGTTATAACTAAATCAGGAGACCCACATGTTTGGCAGACCAACCACCATCCCCTCGGCAGAGCAGGCCCTGCCCGGGCGCAACGAAGTCATGCAATTTGATCCGATCCATGTCGTTCTTGAAACCTCGATGGTGGAACCGTTCCCGGAAGATTGTGAACAGGTCATATTAGGGCTGGGTTGTTTCTGGGGCGCCGAACGCAAGTTCTGGAATCTTCCCGGGGTATATACCACGGCGGTCGGCTATGCCGCGGGCCATACCCCGAACCCGACCTACCAGGAAGTCTGTACCGGCATGACCGGGCATAACGAGGTGGTGCTGGTGGTTTATTATCCCGCGCAAATCGACTTTGCCAGCCTGTTGAAGACTTTCTGGGAGTCGCATGACCCGACCCAGGGAATGCGACAGGGCAACGACATGGGAACCCAGTATCGTTCAGGCATTTACTATCTTCATGACGGCCAGCGCGAGACGGCACAGCAAAGCCTCGAGCAATATCAGCAAAAACTTCGCGCCGCGGGTCACGCGGCGATAACCACTGAAATACTGCCGGCTGGCCCATTCTATTATGCGGAGGAATATCATCAGCAGTATCTCGAAAAGAATCCGGCCGGCTACTGTGGGCTCGGTGGGACTGGTGTTTCCTGCTAGAAGTTTATTTAAAAAGATCGCCCAACCACAGGATAATTATAATTATTGAACTATTATAACTAGATCTAATTCCAGCTAACCTGGCTCTTGCTATGACGAAAATAGACGTTTGCCGATCCCTGGCAGCGGGGTTGGCTGAAGGTTTGGCGGTGGCCTTTTTGATCTTGTTCCGGGCGCTGCCTGCTGCCGACAAACTGTCCCGTCTTGAAGATCCCGAGTTGCAATCAAATGCAATTGCGATCGACTCTGAAACTTTAACCTGGTTTCAGGGTGGGCGCAGCGAATGGCAGGATAAGGATTGTCCGCCCCCGGTTGGATAGAATCTTGCTAGCGCGCATCTACAGCTTTAAATTCATCATCGGCTTCGCGCTGCTCTGGTTGGGAGCGCTTGCTTATGGCCTGGCGATATACAGCACCCACGTGTATCGCGATCAGGCGATCGAGGCCCAGATTGAATCAATCCAGTCACTGCTCGAGCACGAAAGCAGTGAAGCCATCCAGCAGCTTTACGATAACCAGGAAGCGTTTGCGCTTGAACTGCAAGCCGAGGCGCCGCTCAGAGAAGCGCTTGAGCGTGATGATACTGGCACGATGGAAGCCTGGTTAGCGGAAAATTACACCCGTTACCGGCTGACCAGGGGCGCATTCAGGCTTAAAGCCGTTATTGTGCGCGACCTGTCAGGGAATATTCTGGCGCAACGCAGCGATGATGGACAGAACGGTTATGCCGGTTGTCCCACGATGTTGCGGCCAATCGGCGGATCTTTAATCCCGCTGGTAACACCGCAATATTCACTGTGCAACTTCGGCGATCAGCTTTTCAGTGAAGTGCTGGTGCCGGTCGGTAATCCGGAACCGTTGGCCTACCTGCATACCGTGGCTTATGCGATCGAGGGGCTGAAGCGAGTGGAGCGCAGCACCGGGGTGCCATTAAAAATAATCCACGGCAATGGCGAGAGCCTCTACCAATCGGAGCGCTGGGTCGACCTTGCAGCAGGCACCCATATATATCCGAGCTACAGGCTTTATGGCGATGATGCTTTTCTGGGCGCGACCATCAGCGCTGCGGTTGATCAGCAACCCATAATCGACCGACTGAGTAAAACTGAAACCAGTTTTTTCTTCATAACCACGGTCGCGACCGTCTCGGCGCTGGTATTGGTGCTGATCCTGTTGAATCGCGCCTTTATGCCGATGAACAAGTTACGTAACTCGGTCGGCGCCTTATTGACGGGCAAGTATGCCTCGATAAGCGAAGAAAAACTGCCAAGCGAACTAAAAGACCTGGTTGTCGCCTATAACGAAATGGTGGAGGGTCTCGAGATGGAGACCATCTCGCGGCGGCAAATCGAGGAAAAGCTGCGTTCGGAAAAAGACTTCATTTCCACGACGCTCGATTCCATTACCAATCCGGTCATCGTCATCGACTCCAGGGACCGCATTAAACTGGTTAATCCAAGTGCTGAAAAGCTGTTTGGCGACAAACAATCTGAACTGATCGATACCTCGATTCACGAGGTACTGATCCTGTATGCGAATCGACAAACCACGCGCATCGTCGATCTGACTCAGCTACTGAGCCGCAAACTCTCGATCAGCTCGATGTTTTTCTACGATCCCGATCGCAATATCGTGGAGCTGGAGTTTTCGGCGTCACCGATGATCGATATGGAGGCCGAGGACGTTGGTTACGTTATTATTCTCAAGGATGTATCGGAGGACCGAAAGTTACGCCGCAAGCTTAACTACGAGGGCAGTCACGATCAGCTCACCGCGTTTCTCAATCGCACCGCATTCGAACAAAAGTTTGAGGCCCTGGTAACCGAGGACAGTAATACCACCGTACAACATGTTCTCGCCTACCTGGATGTCGACCAGTTCAGGATCGTCAACGAAACCTGTGGCAGTGCGGCCGGCGATTTATTGTTGAAACAGATCAGCACCATGATTAAAAAGCATGTGCGCAAATCGGATATCGTGGCGCGTCTTAGTGGCGATGAATTCGGTATTATCATGCCCTTCTTCGAGATGGAGCGCGCACTGCAGACCATCCAGAAAATTATTATCGAGATACAGCATTCGGGTTTTATCTGGAATGACCAGGAATACAAGGTAACTGCAAGTATCGGTGTCATGGCCTTTGGACGGATGAGTGATGAATACGCGGAGTCTTATTCGAAAGTCACAACCGCCTGTTTCCTGGCCAAGCAAAATGGCGGCAACCAGTACCACTTTATCGATGAAAACGATGAAAAGGTAATGGCGCAGCAGGTCTCGATGGAATGGGTCTCGGGCATCATGGAGGGCTTTACCGAAGATCGCTT
>CALZHS010000165.1 GCA_945787265.1 uncultured Gammaproteobacteria bacterium
CATAAATCAAAGTTTTAAGCATCTCAACCAGGCACAAATCGATGCGATCAAGGTCCCACGCTTAAAAATCGTCAGGCGCAACAACCAGAGCTTTACAAGCCTGGCTCGACAAAGTGCTCTGGAATACGAGGCCGAAAACACTTTGCGGTTACTCAACCGTGCCTTCCCCAAGGGTGACATCAAAACGTTGGACAAGCTGAAAACCGTAACGCTTGATGACTAAACGGCACCCAGGAATATTGCTCGGCTTTACCCTGTTCTGCTGTGTTGCAAGTGCATCGGATACGACTGACCCGGTCTGCCAGAAAATCTCCAACAAACTTGCGAGCGTGGGTTACGAGGAATGTGCAGATCTCGAAATGAAACCAACCGGCCACAGCTCGGTCGACGGGATGCCGCTAATGATTAAGGAATACCCGCCGCTCGAGCAACGCAAACCCCAGGGTCGTATACTGCTCGTGGGGGGTACGCATGGTGACGAACTTGCCGCGATCAGCATCGTGTTCAAATGGATGCACATCCTGGAGAAACATCACTCCGGCCTGTTTCACTGGCGCATCAATCCACTCATGAATCCGGACGGCGCATTGCGACCCCGACACCAACGCACTAATGCCAACGGTGTCGATCTGAATCGCAATTTTTCTACCCCCGATAGCCACAATGGCGCCGCACTGCGGTACTGGAAAGTCAAAACCTACGAGAATGCGCGACGTTATCCCGGACCTTATCCACTCAGTGAGCCGGAAACCAACTGGTTACACCAGGAAATCGATCAATTCAAGCCGGACGTTGTAGTCGCCGTGCACGCCCCCTACTCGCTGGTTGACTATGATGCGCCCGATCGAAAAAATGCACCCCGGCGTATCGGACACCTGTATAAAAACCTGATGGGTACTTACCCGGGTTCACTGGGTAACTATGCCGGGATTCATCTAGGCGTTCCGGTAATAACGCTGGAACTGCCACATGCCGGCATCATGCCCACCAGAAAACAAATTAGCCGCCTCTGGACCGACCTGGTGCGCTGGCTGATACGCAACGTCTAGACCCGGGCCATAATTCCAGCACCAGCCCTGGTGATAACTTCAAAAACCTGCTCGACCGACAGCAACCCGATAAAGCCACAACCTTCTCAAGATAAAGGCCCCTGGGCCGATGACATCAGTAGTAGCCTGTCCACTCAGCTATAATTATGCGATATTTGAATTAATTATCTGCAGCAGAGACAAAATCGTGTCCAGTTATCCATTTACCCGCAAACGGCGCATGCGCCGTGACGATTTCTCCCGGCGCCTGATGCGGGAGAACTCCTTAAGTGCCAGCGACCTTATTTATCCAATGTTCGTCGTCGATGGCGAGCAACAGCGCGTTGCGGTCGAATCCATGCCCGGTATCGAACGTGTCAGCATCGACCTGCTGCTCGAGGAAGCGACCGAGGTCAGCCGCCTCGGCATACCGGCCATAGCGCTGTTCCCCGTGGTCGAGACATCCGGCAAGAGCGATAGCGCCGATGAAGCCTGGAATCCGGACGGCCTGGTGCAACGCGCGGTGCGCGCATTAAAAACGGCTCAGCCCGATCTTGGCATCATCACCGACGTGGCGCTCGATCCCTATACCAGTCACGGGCAGGACGGTCTGCTGGATGAAGAAGGCTATGTTACCAACGACGCCACGGTCGAGGCACTGGTAAAGCAGGCGCTGTCGCACGCACAGGCCGGGGCCGACGTGGTTGCGCCCTCCGACATGATGGACGGGCGCATCGGCGCAATTCGTGAAGCACTGGAATCAACCGGTCATACGAATACCCGCATACTCGCCTACGCGGCCAAGTACGCCTCCAGTTTTTACGGACCGTTCCGTGATGCGGTCGGATCGGCCGGCAACCTCGGCAGCGGCAATAAATATACCTATCAAATGGATCCCGCGAACAGTAACGAAGCCCTGCACGAAGTTATACTCGATATCGACGAGGGCGCCGACATGGTCATGATCAAGCCCGGCATGCCCTATCTCGATATCGTGCGCCGGGTCAGCGAAGAGCTGCAGTTCCCCACCTTCGTCTACCAGGTCAGCGGTGAGTACGCGATGCTGAAAGCGGCTGGTCAGAACGGCTGGATCGACGAAAAGGCCTGCGTGCTGGAAGCCTTGCTGTCGATAAAACGTGCCGGCGCCAACGGGATTTTGACCTACTTTGCCAAGCAGGCAGCCTCCTGGTTGCAACAGAAATAGTGACCGTTTCCGATCATGTCGATTCCTATGCCGTGGTTGGAAATCCAGTTGCGCACAGCCTGTCGCCCCGAATCCACGCAGAGTTTGCCGAGCAGACCGGGCAAAACATCAGCTATCGGGCAATCGAGCTTGCCGTCGATTCGTTCGGCACGGGAATACGGGATCTGCAACAGCAGGGATTCAGCGGCGTCAACGTCACGATACCCTTTAAACGCGAGGCCTGGGAAATGTGCGACCAGCGAAGCCCTCGCGCCACGGATGCAGGTGCGGTCAATACGCTGACTTTTCAGGCCGACGGCAGTATCGTCGGAGACAATACTGATGGCGTGGGCCTGGTGCGAGACCTGGTCGATAACCTGGGGATAGCGATCGAAAACCAGCGCATACTGGTGCTTGGCGCAGGCGGTGCGGTTCGCGGCGTACTCGGTCCGATCCTCGCGCATTCTCCCGCCTGCATCGTCATCGCCAATCGCACGCTCGAAAAAGCGACCGCGCTGGTGCGCGATTTCGGTAGCCGCGGTGAACTCGATGCGGTCGCTTACGACGCACTTGGCCCGGAAAAGTTCGATCTCATCATCAACGGCACAGCGGCTGGCCTCGACAACGAGGTTCCGCCGCTAACGGAAGCCGTAATGGACGAAGGTACTACCTGCTACGACATGATGTATAGCATCAGCGCAGCCACGGCTTTCGTCGACTGGGCACACTCTCACGGGGCGGGGAAAGCCCACGACGGGATCGGTATGCTGGTGGAGCAGGCGGCCGAGGCTTTCCTAATCTGGCGCAACCTGCGCCCGGATACCGCTGCCGTTATCAGAAGCCTGGTGAAATCGTGAACCAGACGATCCTCGAGAGCTGGGCCGAATCCGATACGCTGACCGATGTCAAATCGGAACAGGTTCGAATCATCTTTGCGTCTACGCCAACCTCCCTGTTTACGATATTGTTAAGCAGTTTGATTCTGGCGGGTGTACTGTGGGAGGTTATCGATCACACCACCATTATGATCTGGTTTTCGCTGACTAACCTGCTTTCAATAGCGCGTATCTACCTCTACCAACAGTTTAAAAAGTTACCACCCGACAGCCTGATCAGTGACATCTGGTACCACCGGGCTATCAGCACCAGTATCGCGTCAGGGATAACCTGGGGCGCCGGCGGCCTGTTACTGTTCGCCGAGCACAGCATGGTGCACCAGGTTTTCCTGGCTTTCATGATTGGCGGGATGTGTGCCGGTGCTATCACCACGCTTTCCGCCATTACGATCGCGGTTCGCGGATTCGTCACCGTTGCACTGATCCCGCTGATTCTGAAGTTCAACCTCGTCGAGAGTGCCATCAGTCTCGAAATGACGATCATGTCGATACTCTTCATGATCATGATCCTGGTTTCTGCACAGCGCCTGAACCAGACCATTCAGGAGTCACTTGAAGGGCGTCGCCAACGCGAGCTGGCCGAACGTAAAATTCGTCGCCAGGCGCATTTTGACGAGCTCACCGATCTTCCTAATCGACGACTGTTCCTGAGCAACCTGCGCCAGGAGATGGCCAAGGCGGAACGGCATCGCCGCTTCGGGGCGGTATTCTTCATCGACCTCGATCGCTTCAAATCGGTCAATGACTCGTTGGGCCATGCCGTCGGCGATGAATTGCTGGTCGAGGTGGCGCACACGATTGCGAGTCGACTGCGCAAGGAGGACAGTATCGCAAGGCTCGGTGGTGACGAATTCGTGGTGCTACTGCCGGAGGTCGGCGAAGATCAGGAGGCCGCCGGCAGTCACGCCTCGACGATCGCCGACGAAATTCGCAAATTATTTGCAACGCCCTTCATAATCCAGAACCATGACATTCACCTGACCATCAGTATTGGAATTGCCCTGTTTCCAACCGAGGTATCGGCCGAGGATCTGCTCAAATATGCCGACGTCGCGATGTACCGGGCAAAGCGTGATGGCCGCGACAGCGTCAGACTGTTTTCGGACGAAATGCAGGAAGCGGTGAACCAGCAGCGGATTATCGAGAAGGGATTACGACAGGCGCTCGTGAACAAAGAGTTCGAGCTTTACTACCAGGGACAGTACGACGATGACAGCCGGTTAGTCGGCGCCGAAACCCTGCTGCGCTGGAATCACCCAGATCAGGGAGTTGTTACACCCGGTGTTTTTATCGACATTGCCGAGCAAACCGGTTTGATTGTTCCGATTGGCGACTGGGTGTTGCGATCAGCCTGCGAACAGTTATCGAGGCTGGAGGCCAATTTAATACTCGCGGTGAATGTCAGCCCGAGGCAGTTCAGCGACCCGGACTTTGTCGATAACCTGAAACAGGTACTGCTCGAGACCGATGCCAGTCCCAAAAGGCTCAAACTTGAAATTACCGAGAACCTGGCGATGGCGAATATTGCGCATACCATCGTAACCATGAACCGGCTGAAGCGATTGGGCATCAGCTTTTCTATCGACGACTTTGGCACCGGCTATTCGTCGCTGAATTATCTGAACAGGTTGCCGGTGGATGAGCTTAAAATTGACCAGTCCTTTGTGCGCAATGTTTCAACCCTGGCCGATCACGCGGTTATCGTCGACACCATTATCGTTCTGGCGCAACAGTTAAACCTTAAAATCGTTGCCGAGGGTATCGAAACCAACGAAGAACTCGATTACCTGAAATCCCGACAGTGCAGGTACTTCCAGGGTTACCTGTTCTCGCGGCCACTGCCCTTTGACCAGTTTTCTGAATCGATCGGCTAAACGGGATGACGTGCTGAACCACTGGCGCCGGTCTGCTCGATGAAGGCCATCTCTTCGGCGTCAACCTCGCGAATTCCCAGGTCCTCCATGATCGCATAGGCGGCTGGCAACACCAGCAATAGCAGGAACGTCGATGAAATCATTCC
>CALZHS010000166.1 GCA_945787265.1 uncultured Gammaproteobacteria bacterium
CGGCCACGGCGTGGCATCCAGGTACCGGGTCGCAGTATGGAGCGCGTGCCGCGAATGGCGATCGGCACGACCTGCATCCCGGTTGTTGCTGCCGTGACAAACGCACCCATATGGAAATTTTGTAATCCTGTTACTCGCGTGAAAGTGCCTTCGGGATAGAAAAAAAGTGACTGGTTCGGGTGCTTGGTGCTTGCGATATCCTGGGCATCATGAACACTTCGAAGCTTGTCAAAACGTTCCACGAACTTTGTGCCTACCCTTTTTAACGCGGCACCCGTGAAGAATTTCTGGCTTAGTTCATGCTTGGCGATAAAGCTGAAATTTCGTGGAATCGAGGCGACGACCGCAAAGCTGTCCAGGTAGCTGCTGTGATTCGCAACGTAGACTGAAATTTGCGACTCAGGGGGTAAATTTTCGAGGCCATTAACGACAATTTTGATTCCTGATGCAAAAAACAGTAAACGCGCCAGGCCATGCGCCGCTCGCCAGCGCCATTTCAGAGTTGGTAACAACATCACGCTTAGCCAGGTTACACCGGTTAATACCAGAAACAGTGTCCATACATAAACTGCATAGACACCCCTGACGAATTCATGCAGCAGTCGACGCGCCAGAGGCAACGCGGCAACGCGGATTTCGCCGCGGTTCGTGTAACCTGAAGCCAAAACGACCTGGGTGCCTGGCCGAGCTGATTTTGTTCATAGAGTTCGCGGCAGGCTGAGCGCCTGACTTTTCCGCTGGATGTTTTCAGGACCGTATGCGGTGGCGCAATGATCACTTCATCCGGCGGTAAGCCTATCAAGTCGCTGGATATTTCGCGGATCTGGCTTTTCAGTGCCTGTTGGGTTTTCTGATCGGTCATTCTGGTTTCTGCCAATATCACGAGACGTTCGGTGGAATAATGTCGATCCCTGGCGGCAAATGCCACGACACAGCCTTTGCGGATGCCATCTAAATTGCCAACGGCTTCCTCGACCTCGGGCGGGTATACATTCCGGCCTGCGCGAATGATCAAATCCTTGGTTCTTCCGGTGATAAACACGTCGCCTTCGGCAATATAGGCCAAATCGCCCGAATCCAGCCAGTCTCCAGCAAACAGGGACTGCGTCGCTTGCGGATTGCGATAATAACCCGATGTTGTTGACGGACCGCGAAACAACAAACCACCTTGTTGTCGTTCCGGTAACTCTTTGCCATCGATATCGACGATACGAATATGGTGTCCAGGCAAGGCGTGACCGCAGGCCACAAAGTTTAGCGCGTTTTTATCAGCCGGCTCAGCTGGCATTGCCAACCCGTTTTGGCTAAATTCATCGCGTTTGATGCGGTCGATCACTGGTTTTCGATTCAATGGAGGGAATGCCAGCCCCACCGAGGATTCAGCCAGCCCATACACCGGCATCATGGCTTCGGCCTTGAAGCCGAATTCCTGAAACCGATGGATAAAACCGTTAATCGAGTCGGCACTCACCGGTTCCGCACCATTAAACGCCAGGCGCCAGGAACTTAAATCAAGGCCGGCGATTGCCTCATCCTCGAGTCGTAGTAAACAAAATTCAAATCCAAAATTCGGGGATGCCGACAGGCTGCCCCGATACTGATGAATTGCCCACAACCAGCGTTCCGGCCTCGACAAAAAACTTAACGGAGACATTACCACCAGTAACATCGCAAAATACATACTGCCCAGCCAGGCGCCGATCAATCCCATATCGTGATAAAGAGGTAGCCAGCTGACAAAAATGTCATCGGGCGTCGCCGCAACCGCCTTGCCCATAGCGCGAATATTCGCGAGTAAATTGCTATGCGTTAAGACAACGCCCTTGGGATTGCCGGTGCTACCGGAGGTGTATTGCAAGAACGCGATATCGTCCGGGCTTATCGAAGGGCGCACATAAGCTGCTGACACGGCCCTTAAATCGTCCACCGTGACCACTTCACGCAAGCTCAGTACCTGCGATTTCAATAACCGGGCAACCACCTTTGCCTCGGGCATGGTAATCAACAGGGTGGCGACGCAATTGTTCAATATACCGCCGTGCCGGTGCAAATGATCTTCGAGCTGACTGCGTCTTACCGGTGGATAGATCGGAACCGGAACCGCCCCGGTGAGCAAAATTCCAAAGAAGCTGAAAAAGTAGTCACGCCCGGTTGGCAGCATGATTGCTACAGTTTCACCTGACTGAATCCCACTTTGCTGCAGACCGGCGGCAACCTGCTGTGCACCCTGCCAGAGTTGCCGATAGGTCAGTCCCTGAACATCATTATCGTCGCCCAGAATGTTGACGTGTAACCTTTCTGGATTATGCTGCAGATGCCATTCCAGTACCTCGACCAGGGTTGCCGCATGATGGGGTAATTCCCCAACCCTGCCAACTGCGCGTTCGATCACCTGGCTGGCAGGGAAGGTTTTTTTATGCCCTTGTGCGTTGATAATCGAACGCAACAGGTCGCGCGGCGATTCTGCCTCGGCAAAGTCTCGTTGTGGCAGGCTGACATTAAAATGTTGCTCGATGCGGGAGATCAGCTCAACACGTGCCAGGCTGTCGAGGCCAAGATCGTCATCGAGTGAGCTGTCCAGGCGGAGCACGAAGCTGAGAGTCTTGTCGGCACGTAATTCGGTAACCAGCTCCTCGATCAGCTTTAGCAAGGTATTTGCCATTTTACCCTGATCATCTGCTGTTAAACCGGCCGCCATACTATTTACCTGTGAGTTATCAAGCCTTGTTGTTCGTGCTTTATATACAATATTTTTTATATATGGAGTTTCGGTTGATCTGCCTCAATTAGTAACCGATTTCTCGCGTTTTGGCCTGTTTCACGGTTTTTATCGAGCGTAGTATGAAAAGCTGATGGCTATGATAAGAAGCCTCTGTTTTATCCTCTTGCTCTGTATAATGGAGAGCCAGGTGACTTTTGCAAGCGAATCCGGACAGCCGCTGAAACTACCCCAGCCTGAAACCAGGGGTGATATGTCGGTTGAACAGGCAATCGCCGGGCGCCGTTCGCTACGTCATTACAGCGGCAGACTGGCTCTGGCGGATGTCTCACAGTTACTCTGGGCGGCGCAGGGTGAGACTCACCCGAATGGTTATCGGGCGACGCCATCGGCCGGTGCGCTATATCCACTGGAGGTCTACCTGGTCGTCGGCGAGGTTGCTGGTTTGCCGGCAGGGATTTATCGTTATCGTCCTGCCAAACACGATCTGATCCAGCTGGGAACAGCGGATCTGCGCAGGGAATTAGCCTCAGCGGCGCATGGCCAGTCTTATATGCAGACTGCTGCGGCCGTGCTCGTTATAACCGGCGTGTATGAGCGCACCCGGAAAAAATACGGTCGGCGTGCTCGCCGTTATGTGCACATGGAAGTGGGACTTGCCGCGGAAAACGTTTACCTGCAGGCGCAAGCCCGGGGTCTCGGTACTCTCCTCATTGGTGCATTCGACGACGAGCGCGTTCAGGGGGTGCTGGGTCTGCCGGACGATCACGAGCCGTTGGGGTTGATGCCGCTCGGTCCTGGTTAAGGGAAGTTCCTGCACTCACGGCCTGGTCTGAATCACGGTGCCAAATTTCGCCACGTTGTTCATCAAGGTTTTGATCCTGAGGTTGGTGGCAGGTGTAATCGGACATCCGGCTTCGCGCAGAGCTTTTGCCGTCCAGGCATTGCAGGTATTGAAGGCATGATAGGTTTCCCTGGACAGGTAAAACTGGCCATCACCGTACAGGGACGGGCCCAGCGGCTGACTGAGACCGGTTTCGTCGAGGGCATAACTGCTCTCCAGGTAACGGCATAGGCGTTTGAAACCGGCCTCGGAGAGATCGATATGAATTACTTCGCTGGCTGGAAAATAGCGCGTTACCGGGCCGCGGAATCCCACAACGTGCAGCACACTCGCCGTCGGCAGCAATCCGGCCTTCAGCGTAATCCCCAGGTTTGGTTTGGGTGTCATGTAATAATCCTTGTCGCCCCAGCCCACTTCCAGATACTCCGCCCCGGGAAAATCGTTGTGCTGGGGCCAGATGCCCGCTGGAATGTCCGCGCGTTTGAGCACGATCCCGGCATGCCAGCCATGACTGACGAGATAAATTGTTCTGGAAGGTCCGTTGGGATCTGGCGGAAACAGGCTGTTGGGCGGTGAAGCACAGGCAAACAACAGCACCGACATCAATACGATGGCGGCATGGATCTGTCCCGCTCTCATCGGTGTGTACTCTGCATTGGATTGCTCTGGCGATGAAGATAAACAAGATGATCCTGAAAAACTAGTGCAAATCGTCAAACCAGCCTGGCTATTTTATAAAACGTCGTCTGATGGAATCGGTAGAATCGGGTGTTTATACTTGATGCGATATTTATGATACGCAGGATGGCCTTTTTACTCGTTCTTGTTGTCGGTCTGATCATACTGTTCATTTATATGATCAGGATGCCGGGCGAGTCCTACAAAGACGCGTTACTGCCACTGGATGCGGCCGGCCAGGCGGTGGCGCGGAAACTCGAGAGCCATGTCCGAACACTGTGCAGCCACCCAGCGGGCAGAAATTATATTGAGAAAAAGGGATTAACCCTGGCCAGGAATTATATAGCCGGGCAACTTGAGTCCTCAGGATATCAGGTTGGGTTCCAGGCATATCAGATCGACGGTGAGGACTATGCCAATATCGAAGTAACCCGTCTGGGCGAAGTTTATCCTGATGAAATCATTATCGTCGGCGCACATTACGATGCCGTCGTCGGCGCACCGGGCGCTAACGATAACGGATCAGGTGTTGCGGCGCTGCTGGAACTTGCGGATCGATTCAAACATGCGAATTTGTCACGCACAATGCGTTTTGTTGCATTTGTCAATGAAGAACCGCCGCATTTCATGAGCGGGACGATGGGGAGTGACTTCTACGCCAGGCAAGCTGCCAGCCGGCAGGAAAACGTCGTCGCCATGTATTCCCTCGAAACCATCGGTTATTTCCGTGACGATACCGGCAGCCAGCACTACCCGCCGCCATTCAGTTTCTTTTATCCGAGCCAGGGCAACTTTATCGCATTTGTCGGTAACCTGCGCTCGCGCGGGCTGGTGACGCGATCGATTCGCGCGTTCAGGACACATGCGACATTTCCGTCGGAGGGGGTTGCCGCCCCAGGCTTCATTCCCGGGGTCAGCTGGTCAGATCACTGGTCCTTCTGGAAACAGGGTTATCCGGCGGTCATGATCACGGATACCGCACTGTATCGTTATCCTCATTACCACAGCTCGCAGGATACTCCGGACAAGGTTGATTACGACAGGATGGCCCATGTTGTTCTGGGTCTTGAAAAGATGCTGAAAGAGTTACTGAATTAGAGGGACAAACGGGCTTCATGATAGGTCAACCGAACTTCCTGATGCACACTGTCAACTTCCGCTTCACGCCCTGAGGTGTTCAGTCAAGCTGATTCAAGTATTTTTTGCCTTCTGACTAAGGGTGATCCGCGTCGCTCCAATACTTTAAGGTATCGAGATTCATCATAGGCAACACCCGTCTGCCAACAACGGTAAAGAAT
>CALZHS010000167.1 GCA_945787265.1 uncultured Gammaproteobacteria bacterium
CCTGGTCGGCAGCGGCAATTTGTTGCATCGCCGCGCGTGCGCGCCCGATCAATTGCGCGACGCTGTCGCGTTCTTCGTCACTTGCATCTACTACCGCGGACACTGCCGGCTTGGCCATAACAAAACCCTGTTTCCGAAGGACCCGCAAGTTTACCCGCTGAGTCACCGAATTCAAACCAACCCGACCCTCCGTCATCCCGGCGCCTACGCGGCCCGCCCGCGCCGGGATCCATTAAGGTGCCTTCTGAATAGGTCCACACAAAGCCCCCTGGGCTTTGTGCACGAGCTCATGAGCAGGATTAGAATAGATTGCGGCTCGGAGGCCGCAATGACGGCAGGATTATCCGTCATGCCGGGCCTGACCCGGCATCCATTCAAAAAGTGCCTCAGCGGCCCGGGCGGACCGCGCAAGCGCCGCAATGACGAGGGTTCTGGCTTCCTAAAATATCGCAAACTGATAAGATGCGGCGCTTGCTTCGAGGATCCCCGATTTGTTAGCTGAATATGGACCCTGGATCGTGGCCTGGTGTTTCTTCGCACTGGGCTGCGGGGGCTTAATCAAGGGTGCGCTGGGTGTCGGCACGCCGTTGTTGACGGTACCGATGATGGCGCTGGTGCTGCCGCCGCAGATGGCCATCGCGATCATGGCGATACCGGTGGTGGTTGCCAACCTGTGGCAGTTCGCCCAGGCCGAACGCAGTACGGCAGTGATAGCGCGCTTCTGGCCAACCTTTATCGCAATCCTGATCGGCACCTGGATTGGCGTAAAAATCCTGTCGGTAATCGATGAAAAGACGCTGCTGGTCCTGGTTGGTATTGCAGTTATCACGTTTGCGCTGCTACAGGGTTCGCGCTTTCGCCTGCATCTGCCGGATCGACTGGTAAAGCCTGCCGGCATTTTCTTTGGCGGCGCATCGGGCCTGATCGGCGGGGTTTCATCGTTTTTTGGACCCATGCTGATCACTTACCTGATTTCAATCCGCGGGCTTGCCAAGAACCAGTTTGTCAGCTCGATCAGTTTCCTCTATGTCAGCGCCGTCGTGCCCTGGGCTATCACTTTATACTGGTTCGGTATCCTCGATGATCGACTGCTGCTTTACTCGACCTTTGCGACCCTGCCGGTAACGCTCGGACTGCTTGCCGGACAACGTGTTCGCGGCCATATCAGCGAGGCGAGGTTTCAATACCTGATTATCGGCATCCTGATCGTCTCTGGAATCTCGATGCTGTGGCGCGCCTACCACTGAACCGTGATCCCGTCATTGCGGCGCCTACGCGGCCCGCCCGAGAGTACCCGGGCTGCGCCCGGCCGACTTTCCGAGGCACCTTATAAATAGATGCCGGCTCGGGGGCCGGCATGACGACCAACCTGTCCCGTCACTGCCGTCCCAGAGCCGGCGTAACCGGGCACAAGCTAGACAGTTTTGGCAAGCTTGTATAACATCGACAGCATTACTCTAATCACTTAGTAGTAAATATAAATATAAAACAACCTGTCTCCGGAGGAGCACGATGAATCTTAAAAAATACCTGGCCGGCAGCGCTATCGCCCTGGCCACCATGGCGCTGAGCGCCAACACCGCCTACGCCGCCTGCGCGACCGACGGCATGCCATCATCGAAAGCCAAGCCCGACGGCTATCCCGCGCGCGCGCTGACGATGATTGTCCCCTACGGCCCGGCCGGTGGTTCTGGCCAGGTGGCCCAGGCCATGGCGCAGGCAGTCAGCGACCTGACCAAGGTCTCGATTAACCGCGACCACAAGCCCGGCGGTTCCGGCACGGTCGGCATGACCGCCTTCATGGCGACACCGGCCGACGGTTATACCGTGCTCGAGCATATCGATGACGCCTCGAGCGCGCATGCACTCGATTCGACCAAGCCCAACCCCGCCACCGACCTGATTCCGCTGGTAATTTCACAGATTACTTTCTCGCAGGTCTATATTCGCACCAACGAGGATCGTTTCACCGACTGGGATTCATTCGTCAAGTGGGTCAAGGCGCAAGACGGCAAGGCCACCATCGCCAACGTCTCCAAGGAAGGTTCGATGGAGCGCATTACAATGAAATTCATCACCGATGCGACCGGCATGAAAATTCAGCAGATCTCGTTCGACAAGGGCGCACCGCGCTACGGTGCCCTCGCCGGCGGCCAGGTCGATGCCCTGTTCGAACAACCGGGTGACGTGCGCAAGTTTCTCGATGCCGGAAAGTTCAAGCCGATCCTGACGATTCTGAAGGAACGTCCATCGGCATTTGCCGACGTGCCGAGCCTGACCGATGCCGGGCTGGATTTCGAACCGCTGTTCCGCTTCCGCGGTTTCTACGTGCACAAAGATGCGCCGGCTGATCGCGTCGCGTGGTTGCAGTGGGCGTTCCAGAAAGCCTATTGCCAGGACAGCTACCAGAAGTACAACGAAAGCAAGTACATGACGCTGATCGAGAGCTTCCGCGATACCGCGGGTGCCCGGGAGCTGATCAACTCGACCGTCAAGCAGTATCGCGATGTCTACAAGGCCATGGGGCTTGCGGTAAAATAGGACCGCGATGATGACCTACCTTAAGCAACGCCCGGGACTTACCCCGGGCGTTGTTTTTAGCAGCATTGCCAATACCCGGCTAACCCATGGGTAAATTAAGACCCGGCCACCTGGTAGAAGCCGGCTTGTGGTTGTCACTGTGCCTGGTGCTCTACATTTATTCGTTCGATTTCGATCAGGATATCGAGATTTACAAATTTGGCGCCTCCGCGTGGCCGCGCGCAATCATCCTGTTGATAGCCATCGCCGCGATCGGACAACTGGTGCATCACTGGTATAAAGGCGACGAAGCCTCGTCGGACATGATCAGCGCCGCGGTCGACGATGGCTCCCATGAAGCCGCGCACGAGGCGCACCACGAGGATCTCAAATGGTACCTGTCGACCCTCGCACTGCTGACCATCCCGTTCATCTACATGCGTGTGCCGGACTGGATCGCGGCCGCGTTCAGTGCCGAAGACAGCGGGCTGCATCTCATCCGCATCGTCGTCGCTGCAATACTGATCGCAATCGTAATTTACTATATTCGCCATTACCGGGTGCGGGTAATGCTGATGCTGCCGCTGTTTTTCGCGGCACTGCTGGAGGACTTCGGATTTTATGCGCTGGCGCCGTTCTTTATCATCGGTGTCATGTATCTGTTCGGTGAACGCAGGCCGAAGCCGATGGTGCTGATCATGGCGTTGATTTTTGGCCTGTTGCTGTTGCTTTTCGTCAATATCCTGTTTGTCGGTCTGCCGGTCGGCAATATCAGGCCCTTTTACGACATCGGCAGCTGGGTTGTCACGGTGCTGCAATAGGGATTTCCGATGGATGCATTCGATAATTTTCTGCAGGGCACGGTCACGCTTTTCAGCGATCCGCTCGGCATCCTGATTTTCTTCGGCGGCGTCATCGGCGGCATGTTGTTCGGTGCAATTCCGGGCGTCAGCATGCTGACCCTGGCCGCGATCCTGTTGCCGTTTACCGCGCACCTGTCACCGGAGCACGGGATCATGCTGTTCTCGGTGATTTACTGTACCGGCGTCTACGGTGGCGCGATCACCGCGATCCTGTTCAATATCCCGGGCGCACCGGAAAACGCCCCGACCGCGTTCGACGGTTACCCGATGACGCTAAACGGCCAGGCCGGCAAGGCCGTCGGCGCCGCAGTCATGTGTTCGGCAATCGGCGGCGTCGTCTCCTGTATTATCATGATGGCGGCGACCGCGACGATCGCCGACTGGGCGATTTCCGCTTTCGGTCCGCCGGAAATTTTTGCGCTGGTATTCTTCGGTCTGGCGGTGGCGGCCTCGGTTGGCGCCAAGACCTTCTGGAAGGGCTGGTTGTCGATCCTGATCGGGCTGATGGTTGCGGTCGTCGGACTCGACCCGGTCGGTGGTATCGAGCGTTACGACTTCGAAATGCCTTATTTGCTCGCCGGCATTCACTTCATTCCCACCATCCTCGGCTTTTTCGCGGTCTCGGAAATATTCGTGCAGGCCGAGAAAAAAGTCCGCGGCTCGTACGAGGCCCCCAAGATGGGCGTCGAATTCCCGACCCTGAAAGAATTGCTTGCGCACAAGTTTGCCGTCATCCGCTCGATCGTGATCGGATTTTTCTGCGGTATCCTGCCGGGCATCGGCGCGACGCTGGCTGCATTCATGGGTTACAACGAGGCGGTGCGCTGGTCGAAAACACCCGAAGAGTTCGGCAAGGGCAAGCTCGAGGGCGTGATTTCGTCCGAAACCGCTAATAACGCCGCCACCGGTGCGGCAATGATTCCGCTGCTGGCGCTGGGATTACCGGGCGGTGCGCTCACCGCGATGATGGTCGGCGTGTTCCAGATGCACGACATGGAGCCCGGTCCGCTGGTGTTCATCAACAGCGCCGACCTGGTCTGGGTGGTTTTCTCGGCGATGTTTTTCGCCAACGCGTCGATCATCATAATCGGCTTTCTCGAAACCAAGACTATCATCAACCTGTTGCGCATTCCGTTCCAGTTCCTGGCGCCGATGATACTGTTGCTGGCAACCGTTGGCGCCTACGCGGTGCGTGGCCTTACCATCGATGTGGTCGTCATGTTTCTCGCCGGTGTGGTCGGCTTTTTCCTGCGGCGCTCCGGATATTCGGTAGCGGGCATCGTGCTCGGCCTGATTCTTGGCAAGATCGGCGAACAGACTTTTGCCCAGGCGATGCAAATGCTGCATTTCGAATGGAGCGGGTTCCTGGACCGCTGGATCGCGCTGGGTCTGCTGATTGCCGGCATGCTGACATTGTGCGGCAGCATCTACGGTGCGTTTTTCAAGAAGAAACCGTCAACCGTGGAAACGCCGACCAGCTGAAACAAGGGTAAGCGGAGGACGTCTTTGTCCCTGGATTGACTTCAACCAAACCAGACCGCCATTGCGGACAAACTCAATCCCCCGGCAAGCACACCGGCAATCAGGCGTCGTTTCAACAGGTAATAAGCCGCAAATGCAATTACGACGGCGGCGATACGGATCGATAACGAGACCGCGGCAAGTTCACTTTCCGGCAGCATAATCATGCGGAACACCAGGCCCGCCACCATCGCGTAGGATACACA
>CALZHS010000168.1 GCA_945787265.1 uncultured Gammaproteobacteria bacterium
AATTTCCCAATAGCAGACGCTGAAAAACCTTTCCTAGGCTTCCTAGAACGGCCAGTTTCGGACACTCATGGATGAATTTTAAGCGTCTGCTCTTTAGGTAGGTTTTTCGATTTTCAATTCCAGGGACGGCTACTCACCACCCCCATCCATGATGTCGATGTCATCCGAGACCACAAACCTGCCCTGTTTGAAGTGCACGGTATCTTCTATGATGGCGACCAGGGCACCCAGGCTGACCAGTATCCCCGCGATCGGAAGGATCATCACCGCGTACTTTTTCGGCATATAGTTAGGTTTGAATACCAGGCTACCGTTCTCCCACGCGAAGTGCCACATTTCCCAGTATTTGCCGCCCATCTTCGACACTACTTCCAGACCGTAGATGAAAATCACAATTCCAAGCGCGCAAGTGATACCGGTCCACAACTGCTGGATGGCAAAAGCAGCGGGCGTCGGTAAACGTGTGTAAATGAGATTGAGGGCAATCTGTTCCTTTTCCCGTACCGTGAGTGCCAGCGCGATAAACACGAACCAGATATTGCTCAGCACAGTCAGCAGGTCGCCCCACACTGGAGGATTCAGGAATACATAGCGCATGATGACGGTGTACACGGTGAAAGCCACCATCATGAACAACATGAGCATGCAAAAGACCGTCAGAATTTTACGTATCCACAGATCGAGCGCTACCAGGAATTTAACCATTGCTGTTTCCTCCCTTAACTAGCTGGTGAAGCCCATGATGCCCGGCAGCCACATAGTAAAATCGGGGATGACGACCAGCAGGAACAGCAAGAAAAATAATGCGACCAGATAGGGCAGCATCGCTAGTGCGACTTTTTCGAGCCTTGCCTTCGCGATTGCCGCCGCGGTGAAATAGGCGACACCGAGCGGTGGGGTTACAGATCCGATGAGGAATCCGACGACGCAAACCAGCGCGGCCTGCACGTCCGGGTAACCCGCCTTGACCATGACATCTATGATCACCGGCCCGACAATAATAATGTTCGCAGCGGAATCCATGACCATGCCTAGCAGATAGATAAAGATGACCAGTACCAGTGCAAAAAGAAATGGATTGTGGGCGTAGCTCAACAACCATTCTTCGAGCTCAGCGATCGCACCCAACGATGTCAGCAACCAGCTGAATGGCCCCGAGGCCGCAATGATGATAAACACCAGGGCACTGTTGCGAAAGGCGCGAACGAAGGCGCCTTTGCAATTATCCCAGTTGATGGTGCGGTAGACGAACAGACCGACCAGCAATGCGATGGTTGCGGTCAACGCACCCGCCTCGACCACCCCGGCTATACCACCGACGACCGCGCCGACCAACACTATCGGAATCAATAGCGCAAACGAGGCCTGCTTTCCCGCCGTGTAAACTGCCCCCCAGCTAAAGGGTTCCTGGCTGCGCTCGTAGTTGTTCTTAACGGCGAGAAAATAGTTAATCACCATAAGCAATCCGCCGATCATGATCCCCGGAATAATTCCCCCGGCGAACAGCGCCCCGACCGATATACCGCCGGCATTGGCAAGCACGATCATCATGATACTGGGCGGAATAATACCGCCGATAGTGGAGCTGACCGCGGTAATGCCAGCCGCAAATGCTGCTGGATAGCCCGCTTTCTTCATCGCCGGCATCAGTAGCGAACCGACGGTTGCGGTATCGGCGACCACGGATCCGTTCATACCCGCGAAAAACATGCTAACCAGGACATTGGCCTGCGCCATGCTTCCGCGCATACGTCCAATGAGGCGCTGGCTCAATGTGACCAGGCGATCGGTAATCGTCGCGCTGGTCATTAGTTCACCGGTCAGCATAAAAAAAGGAATGGCCGTCAACGGTACCGCGTCGATTGCGCTGAACATCTGACTTGGGATCAGGATCAGCGGGGCCGCGTCGGTGATCAGAATATAGACGACAGGAATTAGGATCAGGGTAAACCCAACCGGCGCTCCCATCAAAATAAGCACAACGAGAATAACTAGAAGTAAGATGCTTTCCATTGTCAGTTAATTCGAGGTCACCTGGGTTCCGGGCTCAAAGCCTGGAAACTTTATTTGCTGTCGATCATACAGAAAAACAAATGGCGCGGTGATCCCCGCGCCATCTGCTAGTGCATTTAAAAGCCAACTGCCATTACAAGGCGCCTGCTTCTTTCAGTGTGGCTATAAAATCTGTCAAGCCTTGTTCACGCAACACCCGCTCTGCGGTTGCAGGATCGAAGGTACCCTTGGCATTTAACCATGCGTCGACGGCACCGGCTCTCCAGAGTTTCATTTCCTCGTCCGTCGGGACGTACCACTCTTTGATCTCGGCCTTGATCGCATCCTCACCAGATTTTACCCAGGCACGATCAAGCTTCTGAACATGTTTACCAAAGGCTTCTGCTGCGGTGTGTAGCCATTCTCTTTCCTGATCGCTGAGCTTGTCATACTGACCCTTGTCCATGGACAACTGGTTGCCTGACCAGGATCCACCGATTTCAGTGAAGTACTTAGCCACTTCGTGCAGCTTGGCCACATGTTGCCAGGGTGTGGCAACATACTGACCGGAGACAACGCCGGTTTGTAATCCTTGATAGAGTTGCGCCCAGTCGTAAGGCACGGGAACAGCACCCCAGTTTTTAACCAGCGTGTATTCGATTGGGCTTTTGGTAACACGCCATTTAATGCCTTTCATGTCAGCAGGGACATGAACCGGGCCGTGCGCGTTTCCGAGCTGACGAAAGCCACCACTGGAGTATACGGTCAGGCAAACGTGGCCCGCTTCCTCGGCACCAATTTCACATTGCTTCTTGGCCAGCCATTCGCTAGAGATTCGGTCGGCATCTTCGATGCTCTTGAAAATGTAGGGCAGGTCGAAAACTGACAACGAGGTGCCAAAGTTACCAAAGTTTGCGGTAGAACTTGTCCACAGCGCAATCAAACCCTGGTTCGCCTGTTCGCCGCAGGATTGCTCACTGCAAAGAGATTTGCGGTAATGCGGCTCAATTTTCATTTTACCGCCTGAAACTTCTTCCAGGGTCGGAATCAAGGCCTGGGCAATCGCGTCACCGATAGGCATACCTTCGAAGCCGACTGTTCCCAGCTTAAGTACTTTTTCCGCACTTGCTGGCTGTGCAAAGCAAGTAATGGCCAAACTGAAAGCCACTACCTTTAAGATAGATTTAATTTTCACAGACTTATCCTCCCAAAGAATGTTGATGTGAATGGGGTATCTCAATCAATATTTCATATTGCCAACCTTAAGGAAAGTGACAGTTGATACGAATGCAGAGGACAGATTTTGTAAAAAGTGCCACAATCAAAATTTAACGGTTCTCCATATGCTTTATCTGTAATGCATAAAATTTTAAGAACTAACCATGGACTCTACGACGCCTCATTTCGTATTACCTGAGAAATCAAGCCTGGGACTGCGTGATCAAATTTGTGAATTGGTAAGCTCTGCCATCACATCTCAAACACTTTCGCTAGATAAACGTTTACCTTCCTGTCGAGAACTGGCAGACCAGCTAGGGGTATCGAGGAATACAGTATTTTCTGCTTACAGTCGATTAATTGATCTTGGGTTGCTGGTAGCACGAGACCGGTCTGGATACTTTGTCAACCCTATCGCTCTTTCTCCAGCAAAAACAACGGAAAGGCAAAATCAAAAAAACAGCCACGTTGTTGCCCCGCCACCAGTTACGTTTGATTCATTTGGGCTGGAACCCGTTGATAATCCTCTTGATTGGACGAGTTATCCCTATCCGTTTATTTACAACCAGATTGATCCAGATCTTTTTCCTGTCGACAGCTGGCGAGAATGCACGCGGCTCGCGCTGAAAAGCACCAAAACGTCCACCTGGCGTGACGATTCCGTCGAGAGCGACAGTCAGCAGTTATCCCAACAGTTGCGCCAGCGCCTGCTGAGTTCACGCGGGATTTATGCCAACGAGGATGAAGTGCTGATTACTCTGGGCGCACAAAATGCACTGTTTATTATTGGCGCGACATTTGCGCATAAAAATAAGCCCATCGCCATCGAGGACCCGGGTTATCACTATGGGCGCAATGCCCTTCAGCTTACCGGCAATCGGCTTATCGGCGTGCCAATTGACAACGAAGGCCTGATCGTCCAGAAAATACCCGATGAATGTCAGCTGGTATTTACTACGCCCAGCCACCAATTCCCGACCATGGTGACCATGTCTCAGCCGCGTCGCAAACAGTTACTGGCCGCGGCGGCCAAGCAGGATTTCCTGGTCATCGAAGACGACTACGAAGCAGAGATGAATTATTTCAATTCGCGATCACGATCCCTGCGCTCGCAGGATAAAAACGATCGCGTCATCTATATCGGCAGCCTGTCAAAAACCATTTCACCCGGCATACGACTCGGGTTCATGGTCGCGCACCGTGACATTATCCGACAAGCGCGAATCGTCAGGGGCGTGATAATGCGCCATGCGCCGACGATTGTTCAGGAAGTGGTCGCCCTGTTTTTTCAACTTGGCTACTACGATTCGCATCTGCGCAATATAGAGCGGCGTTACAAGCGTCGATGGCATGTCATGAACGACGCGATCGCCAGGCACCTGAGCATGCTCGAGCGGGCGCCGACCCGCGGCGGCACGTCATTCTGGCTGACCGGCCCCAGGGGGTTTGACGCAACTGAACTCGGTAAACGCCTGCGCAACAGGGGTGTGTTAATCGATATCGGTGAAAGATATTATTTGAAAAATAACAAACGCAGCTTTCGGCTCGGTTTCGCGTTCGTGCCAATCAAAAAACTAGAAGAGGGCATCCAGATAATCGCCGAAGAAGTCAAACGCCTATTATAAGTGCCGCCTCGCTCTGTCCTTTCAAAACATAAAATCTGTCTCTCGACTGCGACAGCCGTTTTTGAGTTAAATGTTTGAATCACAGATTAGCGACCGCCTTATGACATCCTGCCAGCCCTTTACTATCGACTTCCCGGAAAAAACGCTGCAAGCCGTTCGCGCTAAAGTTGCGGCTTACCCATGGCACGAAATGCCCGATGACGGCGGTTGGGAATACGGCACCAATCTCGATTACATGAAGGAATTTGCCGACTATTGGGT
>CALZHS010000169.1 GCA_945787265.1 uncultured Gammaproteobacteria bacterium
TGATTCCGAGCCAGCGCGAATTATACGCAAAAGAGTGGGACTCGTTCTGGCAGCACCCCGAAAAACTGGCTTACGAGGCCTATCTGCGCGGCGATTACCAGTCGTCCCTGGCCTTGTCCAGTAATCCCCAGTTGCAGGGTTCGGCTAACTATCGAAGCGGGCAGTACCAGCAGGCACAGTTGCTCTTTGGCGAAGGTGATTCGGCAGACTCGCTGCATAATCTCGGCAATGCGCTGGCGCAGCAAAACCGGCTCAATGAAGCGATTATCGCTTACCAGAAAGCGCTCGCGCTGGACCCGGTTCTTGAATCCGCCCGCTATAACCTGCGCCTGGTCGAGCTCTACCTGGAGCAGCTAGCCGAAACCAATGGACAGCAATACAGCGAATCCGACATGGACGAATCCTCGACAGAACTCTCAGACCAGGCGAATACAGAAACTCGCATTGGCGTCGCAGAAACTTCGACGAATCCAGCCGACGATCCCGAGCTGGGGCCCGGTCTTGGGGCCTCGATGCAGCCGGGCCAGGTCGATCCGTTCGAACGGTTCGACGGTCAGGAGGAGGCACTGCAGCGCTTTGTCTTACGGTCCGCTGAGGGTGAACAGGGCCCGGATCCGGAGTTCATGGAACGCTGGATAAAAAGCTTACCCGAGACTTCAACAGACCTGTTTCGGCGCATTTTTCTGCGCGATGCCCAGCGACAGAAACGACAGCCGAGATAACCCTGATGTTCCGCATTCTTGTTACCTGCTGTGCCATCTGTATCGTCCAGTTCCAGATGGAAGCCCGTGCGCAAACTGCCTACCTGCAGTCGAGCCAGGTATTTGCCGATGATATTGCAGAACTCATCATCGAATTAGACAGTAAAATACCGTCGCTTTATGCGCTCGATACATCGGTACTGGAGGCCGATTTCGAAGTTCTTGATATCAGCTCCAGCGTCTCCCGAATGTTCGAATCAGGCGATGCATTTCATCGAATGCGTTGGCGGATCGCTATTCTTCCTCGTCACAGCGGCAATCTCAGGGTCCCGACATTGCGGGTTGGAGATTTTGATACGCCGGCACTGACGCTTGCAGTAGTACCGCGATCCGAGGAATCAATTTCAACCGGTATTGTCCGTGTTGAGCTCGAAGCACAGCCTGAAAATCCTTACGTCGGTCAACAAACGCGGATAACGATGCGGGTCATGCATAACATTCCCCTGTTTGAAGGCGGCCTGATAGAGCCAGAATTCCCGAATTCCGACACCTATCGGCAAGGTCCTGAATCCAGATACAGCATAGTTCGCAATGGCCGTGAACTGGAGGTACAGGAGCACAACCTTGCGCTCGTTGCCCATTCGCATGGTGAGCTCAGGATTCCACCTGCTATTTATCGGGGCCGGATCAGCTCCGGGACGAATCTCTCGGGGTCTGAATCCGGGGCACAATCGAGACGCATTAATCGGGCGAGCACCGAGTTGTATCTGAATGTAAGACCACCGCCAGACGAGTTTAGCGGCCGCCACTGGCTACCCGCTAGCCAACTTGCACTGGATGTTCAATGGGACCAGATCGCTGATAACTTGCAGGTTGGCGATTCGCTAGGCTTAACCTTAAGCATCGAGGCTAAAGGCCTGGCCGCCGAAGCGCTACCCGCGGATCTGTTAGCGATAGATTCCGGTAGAGTCAAGATTTATGCCGACCAGGAAACACGATCGAATCGGTTCGACGGCCAGGCCTTGATTGCTCGCCTGGAGCAACGTTTCGTGATGGTTATTACCGAACCGGGCGAAATTCATTTCCCTGCACTGGCCCTCAAGTGGTGGGACGTCGATGAGGAAACTGAAAAGGTGGCCACCGTCAACGCCAGCAACTGGACCGCGCGTGCGCCAGCATCTGATAGCTCCAGCAGCCTGTCGATCACGGAACCAGGCGGCACCGATGACAGGCCTTCGCAGGGGCTATTGATTCCTTCAATGCCGGTTACCAGGTCAGGTTACGTCGGGATCGTTGTATTCTTGCTGATCGCCGGCTTGCTGGTTTACGTCAAACCCGTGCGTCGTTACCTGCATGGCAAAACCAGGCAATGGCTGGATAAGCACCGAAACCGCAGACTGTTAAAACAGGCTTGCCGCACCGGTAATCCAGCGCTCGCCCGTCGAGCACTGATCAAATGGGGCAGGGCACGTTGGCCCTGCGACAACATCAACGGTCTGTATCAAATTGAAACCAGAATAAATTCGGACCTGATGGCCGAAGAACTTCGTCAGCTTGATGCGGCTTTGTACGCAGACCGGGGTTCGGACTGGAACGGTCGACGACTGTGGCGGTTGCTTACTGCCGAAGCAGGTAAGGTTTCAGGATTGCGCCGGGCCCGGGAGAGATCCTTGCCATCGCTGTATCCGCAGCGCTCCTGATCCGGTCGAAGCGCTACCCGGTGACTAACGACCAACCCTCGGCAGGCTTAAACCGTTCACCGAATCTAGACTCGTATTCCTGCATCGCGGCGATCAGCGACTCCGTACTCTCCTGCAGGCTGTGCTGCATCGGGCCACCGCGAAAGGGCGCAAACCCGGTACCAAAAATGATACCGGCATCCAGCAGGTCCTTGTCATCCACGATCTGTTCCTGCAGGCAGGCCGCCGCCTCGTTCAGGAGGCGAAAAACAAGCCGGTTCTGGATCACCTTCTGGTCCCCGAGATCGGCATCTTTGTCCCTGACTGGCTTACCCTTCTTGTAGTGGTAAAAGCCGCGCCCGGATTTTTTACCGAGTTGCTTCGAGTCGACAAACCTGTTCAGACCCGCGGGCACATCGCTGCCGTAAGCCGCGGACAGGTTCTGCGCCACGGATAGACAGATATCGAGACCCACGGTGTCGGCGAGTTCAACCGGTCCCATCGGCATACCGAAATCGGTGGCTGCCTTATCGATCGCCTCGGGCGCAATTCCCTCGTCGTAGAGCGTGAATGCTTCGACCAGGTACGGCATCAGGATGCGATTTACCAGGAAGCCCGGGGAACTCTTGACCGGTAGCGGTAATTTGCCGATGTGCTGCGTAAACGCAATGGCGTTTTGCACTGTTTCCTCGGAGGACGAGGCAGTGCGCACAATCTCAACCAGCGGCATCATTGCCACCGGATTGAAAAAATGAATACCGACCAGGCGATTCGGCTCCTTCAACACCGTCGCCAGTGTTTCCAGCGGGATACTCGAGGTATTGGTTGCAAGCACTGCACCGGGTTTCATGCGCGGTTCGATGTCCTTGTATATTGCCTGCTTGGCATCGATATCCTCGAAAATAGCCTCGATCACCACGTCGGCCCTGGTTACGCCGTCTCCATTGACGTCCGGGATCATTCGATCCAGAGCGGCATTGCGCTCCTGGGTGGTTTTGAGGCGCTTGCCAAACAGCTGGTGGGCGCGCTTGAAGGCATTGCTCAGGTACTTTGCCTCCCGGTCCTGCAGCGTCACGTTGAAACCGCGCAATGCGCACCAGGCCGCGATATCTCCACCCATGGTGCCGGCGCCGATGACGTGTACGTGCCGCGGATTGAATGATTTCTTGTCACCCAGTCCCTTCAGGCGCGTTTGCAGGAAGAATACCCGAATCAGGTTGCGCACCTTGTCACCCTGGATCAGGCGTGCAACCGAATTCGCTTCTTCTTCCATCATGCGCTTGTTGTTGCCGTAGTAACTGGCCCAGACGTCGAGGATTGCGTAAGGGGCAGGGTAATGCTGTCGCGGCGCTTTTTTCGCAACCTGCTTTTTCATGTATCCGGCCAGCAGGTTTCGAATTCCGGGCAGGGACAAGATCTTGCCGACCAGCGGCATGCTTTGCCGGGGAGGATGAGTCAATGCGATCTGGCGCGCTGCGCGTTCGATCTGCCGCCTGGGTTGAGCGACATCAACCAGGCCGATTGCTCGCGCCGCACGTGACGTCAATGCCCGCCCAGAGAGCATAATTTCGAGAGAATTCAAGGGGTTAATCATCGAAGTCGCACGCACCACACCCCCGTAGGCCGGGTGAATACCCAGTTTTACCTCGGGCAGGCCGATGCGGGTTCCCGCATCGTCCAGGGCAACACGGTAGTCACAGGCGAGCGCCAGTTCGGTGCCACCGCCCATACAAAAGCCCTCGATCAGGGCCACGGTCGGGCAGGGCAACGCCTCGATCCGACTGAACAGGGTTTGCCCGCGTTTGATCATGATCAGGGCTTCCTGCGTGGACGTTACCTCGAGAAATTCGTTGACGTCGGCACCCGCGATAAATCCCTTCGCTTTACCCGAACGAAAGATAATTGCCTTGGGCGGATTACTGCCGAGTTCGTCCAGCAGGCTATCGAGTTGCTCCAGTACAGAGACCGAAAGCACATTGGTATCGGTATTTTTCTTATCCAGGATTAGCCACAGGATTCCATCGTCATCACAGTGGCTTTGCCAATCGACTATGGTTGCACTCATGACGCGCTCCTTTCGATCAACATCGCGCCACCCTGGCCACCGCCAATGCAGAGTGATGCGATGCCAGTTGCCGCATTTTTTTGCTGCAGTACCTTTGCCAGGTGTAACACGATACGAGCACCACTGGCACCGACCGGATGTCCGAGGCTGACGCCACCACCGTGAATATTGAGGCGATCCAGCGGTATTTGACCCACGGCCGAGCGCAGACCCAGCTGTTGCTTGCAGTAGTCCTTGTCATTGAGTGCGGCCAGTACCGCAAGCACCTGGGCCGCAAACGCCTCGTTGATCTCCCAGTAATCGATATCGTCGATCTTGAGCCGTTGCGACTTCAGCAAGGGTGCAATCGCGTGCGCCGGCCCCAGTCCCATTTCTGCAGGATCAAGCGCTGCCCACTCGGTCGAAACGATTCGAGCGAGTATCGGTAAATCGTATTTTTTGACCGCGGCGGCGCTCGCCATTACCAGCGCGGCTGCGCCGTCGGTGATCTGTGCGCTATTGCCGGGGGTGACCAGGCCATAGGGTTTATCGAAAGCAGGGCGTAATTTAGCGAGCTTTTCCAGGGTCGAATCGGGTCTCACGCCGTCATCGAGGTCGTAAACCTGGCCACGGGAGTCAAATAGAGGCACCACTTCCGATAACTCCTGATT
>CALZHS010000170.1 GCA_945787265.1 uncultured Gammaproteobacteria bacterium
AACATAATCTGAATGATGACGATATTCAACCGACCGGAAAAAAGGGCGCGATACTGAAAGCCGACGTATAACGACATTTGAAGAAGCAGGAAAGCGTGGCAAAAACAGAAGCACCGGCTGCCAGTACGCCGCAGGCACCGGCAATTCCCGCCAGCGGTCGCAACGACCGTCGGGTACCCATGAGCAGGTTGCGCTCAAAGATAGCCGAACGCCTCAAGCAGGCCCAAAACACCGCGGCGCTGCTGACAACATTCAATGAAGTTAATCTCAAACCGATGATGGATGCACGCGCTCAGTACCGGGATGCCTTCGAAAAGGCACATGGCGTCAAGCTCGGCATGATGTCCTTTTTTACCGGTGCCGCGGTCGAGGCATTGAAGCGTTTTCCTGCGGTTAATGCGTCTATCGACGGTGACGATATCGTCTACCACGATTATTTCGATATCGGAATCGCCGTCAGCTCGGATCGCGGCCTGGTGGTTCCAATTATGCGTGATGCCGATCAGATGAGTTATGCCGAGATCGAGAAATCGATCCGCGACATGGGAATGCGCGCGCGCGACGGCAAGCTGGGTATCGAGGAATTGACCGGTGGCACTTTCAGTATCACCAATGGCGGGATATTCGGCTCCATGCTATCGACGCCCATATTGAATCCACCGCAGTCAGCAATCCTCGGGATGCATTCAATCCAGCAGCGTCCGGTAGTGATTGACGGGGAAATCGTTGTGCGACCGATGATGTATCTGGCACTGACCTATGACCATCGCATTATCGATGGCAAGGAAGCGGTCCAGTTTCTGGTTACGATCAAAAGTGTGCTGGAAGATCCAGCCCGGCTGCTGCTCGGCGTTTAGCCAGGGCTGCAGTCTAAAAAGATTTCATAAAGCTGAACTGGGTTTTTTCCGAATCCTCCGAGCCGGAATCCATCAGCTTGACATCGCCCGATTCAAACTGTTGACCCAGTGCGTTCGCATCGAGTTCGCAAATTCGATTGCCATCGCGATCGATGAAGATGAACAGGCTCGAGTCCTCGGCTTTCCAGGTTACCTTTGCCAGCACTTTTTTACCCTCATGCCGCATGCTGACCCAGTCACCGGTGGCAAGCGCCTCGACCTGGCTGATTTTTCTGGGTTTTTCAGGCTTAACCGAATTAAAGGCGCTTAGCATTTCTGCCGGAACCTGGAATATGCCGGTTTGCATCATTTCGTCAAACTCGGTGGTGTCGTCTACCGTTTCGAATGACTGGGCGGCCAGCGAACGCGTCCGACGCTTGGCCTTGATGATATTCTGGGCCGTTTCCTCGGTTACCTTTTGTTGCTCTAGCTTGAGGTAGTCGCGCAATGATTGCTGTAACGACTCGGCCAGTTTCAGGCTGCGCATCGCTCGATGCAGCGAATGGGCCACGTTCGGCAGCACCTTAAGTAGCTTCTCCTGCTCTTCCGGACTCGACTTCGGTATCAGTGACCAGACCTGTTTCTTTACCATCGAAATGGTCTTGTGCCAGGTTTCGGAATCCATCCCCTGGCGCAGTGCGATCTGCACCATCAGGGGCATCCAGACTTTTTCGAACAGGATCAGCCGGGTGCCCTGGATTTTGAGGGGTTGAGTAAGTTCGTGCAGTCGCTCTTTAACCAGTGGCAGCACCTTGTTTGTCGCTTCCAGTTTGCGAGCCTTGCGGATTGCCATCTCGTTTTCCTTGACAAAGGATTGATAGCCTTCGAGCATCTCGGTGTAATTCTCGGCCGTAATGACCTCGCCGCTTGCCATCTTGTCAATATATTCGCGTATAAAGCGAATCCCGGAAAACTCGGGATTGCCGCTTTTGGTAATTTCGACCTCACTGCTGATAATACCGTCGAACAGGCGCCGTGCCGGGTTGCTGGAGCGACGCAGGAAGCCATCCTCCTGGACCGCGGTAATAAATACATATATCTGCAAACGCGCCAGCTGCTGCTTGACCGGCGAGGGCAGATCCTCGTCTTCTAATATCAGCTTGAAAATCTGGTTGAGCTGGTCGATCTGTTCATCGTAATCGTCGAGCGCATAGCGATTGAAACGTTGCTTCAGTTCCGGAAACAGGTTTTTATAATTGCTCGAGGCGGTTAGCGATTTGTCCTTGAATCCTTCCAGTAATACCAGCAGGCAGGCACTCTGGTCAGGTTTGAATGATTGCGGTGGTTCGGACTCGCTCAAGCCGTCTATGCTACGCAACTGGATGCGCGCAGGCGGGAGTTCCGGCAGCATGCCTGAGTCCCGTAAAAAACCGTCTATGCGCCGGTAAGTCGGACCAAGTGCTTCGATAAAGCGATCGGCGAACAAGTGGTACAGGGCAATCTTGTAGTTCACTTCGAGGTTGAGACTGTCGATCGCATATTGAAAAGATTGGCACAGTCGTTTTATCTGCAGTGGATTGTCGTAAACGCTGGCACGAGACCGCTTTATGCAGGTCTGCAGACGTTTTAAAATTGTGCGATCAAATTCCTTGAAAGCCTCACCGTAGCGAGCTGTAATTGCCTTCAGTTCGTTGATCTCGGCGCTATCGTTTTCACCAGAAAGACCAATTCGCTGCCAGTCACTGGCGTTGTTAAAATCCTTGTTCATCTGAAACACGAAGGCTGAGCAGATGATGCGCTGCTTGCGCTTGATCAGCTTTATCATGCGGTCGCCGTCCTGGTCAGACAGGCTCCAGCTATGATAATCCCCGGCACTTTCGATCATTCGCACCAGCATTGCGGTGATCAATTTCTTGCTGAGACTGCTGGTCTCGGCGAAGACATCCGGGCCTGATATCGAGGCCGAATCCTTGCGCTGGTTTGAACCTGTCATCCGGGTAGTGTTTCAAAGCGGTTTAGAACTCATAATATAGGTCAAAATATGGGTAAAATCCTGTCTCCGTTTTCATTAAATTTCGTTTTCCAGCAGTTTTGTGACATAAGGCGTAAAATCAGCTCCCTGTGGTACCCGCGAAACTACCGTCGATGCAAAATCTGAAGCTATTTGTAACCGGCCATAAGGGCTTTGAAACCCTTTTGTTCCATGAACTGCGCCAAATCGCGGTAGCGCCGGGTGTGACTTTAAAAAAATGCTACGGCGGGGTTGAGATTAACGCCGGTATTGAGGCCGTTTACCGAATTTGTCTGTATTCTCGGCTTGCCAATCGCGTGTTTTGCGAGCTTGGCCAGGCCCGGGTTGAAAATGAAACCCAGCTCTACCAGGCGGTATACCAGTTGGATTGGAGCGCACATCTGAATGTGCGTGACAGTATTGCGGTATCGGCGACCTTATCGAGCTCCAGGCTGGATCATGGCCAATTCGTTGCGCTGAAAACAAAAGATGCAATCGTCGACCGGTTTCGGGACAGTTGCGGTAGTCGGCCCGTGGTCGCAAAAAAACAGCCCGATATCCAGGTGCATGTCAACATTCACCGCAACCAGGCGACCATCAGTCTCGATTTATCGGGGGAAAGCCTGCATCGCAGAGGTTACCGGCTGCAACACTCCGGCGCTCCGCTGAAGGAGCACCTTGCGGCTGCCTTGCTGGTACAGGCAGGCTGGTGTGACCCAGACAATCCCGTGGCGCGACTGGTTGATCCCATGTGCGGCTCGGGCACGTTTGCGATAGAAGCCGCGATGATGGCTGCCCATATCGCGCCCGGTCTCGAACGACCATATTTTGGTTTCCTAAAGTGGTTGCGACACGATGCGCGACTGTGGCAGGAATGCATCGACAGCGCGCGCCAGTCTGTTGATCTTCACCCCGATGTAAGAATCTATGCCAGCGACTATGATACCGCGGCGCTGGATATAGCCCGTGCCAACGCAAAACGCGCCGGCGTCGAGGATCTTATCGAGTTTTCTCACCAGCAGGTCGGTGACCTGGACCTGCAAATCTCGCACGGAGATACCCTGGTCATCTGCAATCCACCCTATGGACATCGTCTACAGAGCGAACAGGACCTGGCCGCACTCTACGGTGATATCGGCCTGGCCCTGCAGCGCCTGGCTCCTGCAAGACTCGCGATATTGTCGGCTAACCCCGATTTGCTGCACCGGCTGAAACTGAAACGGATCAGCAGAAAGGATGTCAGGAATGGACCGCTCGATTGCCTGTTCGCAATTTTTGAGACAACCGGCGGAGAAGCGACCGCAAATATCGAACCTTCGTCGAAAAATGTCGCCGACAAGGTTGCCGCACCGCTGCGCAATCGGCTGGCGAAAAACGCGAAGCATATACAGCGCTGGGCCAACAGGAATGGTGTCAGTTGCTATCGTCTGTACGACGCGGATCTACCCGAGTTTGCATTCGCGCTGGATCGCTACCAGAGCGAAATCGCGGCTGACGTCGAGTGGTTTCATTTGCAGGAATACCAGGCGCCGGCCTCGATTGAAGCGGACAAGGCGGAGCACCGCATTCGCGTTGCGATCGACGTCGTCAGGGACTTTTTTTCGATTCCCGATGATCAACTTTTCTGCAAGATCCGTAGCCGCCAGCGTGGTTCCGGGCAATATCAAAAACTCGATCATCGCGGCGAGTTTTTCCAGGTTCGTGAGGGCGCGGCATCATTGCTGATCAACCTCAGCGATTACCTTGACTCGGGACTGTTTCTGGATCATCGCCCAACGCGCGATAGAATTTACCGCATCGCGCGTGATAAATCGGTGCTCAACCTGTTTTGTTACACTGCCGCTGTAGGGGTGCAGGCGGCGCTCGGCGGTGCCAGCTCGGTGATGAATATTGATTTATCGGCGACCTATCTCAAGTGGGCACGGGAGAACTTTTTATTGAACCGGCTCGATGACGAAGACCGCTACCGGTTTTTACGCGCAGACATCGTCGAATTGCTGGCAAATCCGGATCGCTTTTCGTTACCGCGTAACCATGACTTGATATTTCTGGATCCACCCTCGTTTTCAAATTCCAGCAACATGCAACAAATCCTCGACATCCAGCGGGATCATGAACGACTAATCGAACTGGCGATGAACCTGTTGGCCCGCGACGGATTGCTGATTTTTTCGACGAACCGTCGCGGCTTCAAGCTCGCGGACAGAATCCAGCAAGACTTTGAGGCACGCGATATAAGCCACCTGACGGTGCCGGAGGATTTTAAACGAAATCCGAAAATTCATCGTTGCTGGGAAGTACGGTACCGGACCTGATAGATCGACCATGCGAGAAGACACCCGCGACTACCGCCGAATCTTTTTAAACGACGTACCCCTGATGGACGTGCGTGCTCCGGTTGAGTTCAACCAGGGCGCATTCCCGTGGGCGAGTAATATTCCGCTGCTTGATGATCAGCAGCGGGAACAAATCGGGATTCGTTATAAACATGCCGGCCAGGAGGAAGCGATTCGTCTTGGACTGGAACTCGCAACGGCCGAAATTCGCGCGCAGCGCCTGGCGTCATGGGCCGCCTTTTGCGATGCCAATCCGCAAGGATATCTCTACTGTTTTCGAGGCGGTTTACGTTCGCGAACCGCCCAGCAATGGCTGCACCAGCAGGGCATCGACTATCCGCTGGTGCACGGCGGTTACAAGGCAATGCGTCGATTTTTAATCGATGAACTGGAACAATCGGTGCAACAGGTGTCGCTGGTTTGTGTCAGCGGGCTGACCGGGGCAGGCAAGACCAGGGTATTACGCAAGATTCGGCATCACGTCGATTTTGAAGGTCTCGCCAATCACCGGGGTTCGGCCTTCGGGCGCGATGTTCTCGATCAGCAGCCTACCGTTGTCGACTGGGAAAACAGGATTTCGATAGCCTTATTGAAGCACCGCGACCGGTTTCCGGGCAAACCGGTATTCGTCGAGGATGAGGGGCGGCGTATCGGCCGCATCAATGTGCCGGATTGCCTGTTTGACGTCATGTTGAAGGCACCGCGGGCAATCCTTCAGGTTGATACTGAAACACGTATTCGACTGATTGGCGAAGACTATATCCAGCGTAACTGGCCTGCATACCAGCAGGCATACGGGGAAACGGCCGAAGCCGAGTTCACGTGCTTTGTCCTTGACAACCTGGCGCGTATACAGAAGCGCCTGGGCGGGGATCGCTATCAGCAGGTGAAGCGCTGCTTTGAATCTGCCCTGAAGACGTTCTTCAAAAATGACAGCGTGGCGGAATTTTATCCGGGTATTCAAATTTTACTCGAACAATATTACGATCCAATGTACCGTTACCAGATTGAAAACAAAAAGCCCGAGATAATCTTCGAAGGTCCGGAAGCAGAGTTCCTGGAATGGGCCGAAGATCATTGCAAGGCACGGACGAACCAATAACGAAAAACAGCATCCTATGTCAAAAATCGATCTGGAATTCTCCGCATGAAAAAAATCGTTCTGCTGGTTTTACTGGTATTAATCGTCGTGATTTTTTTCCAGTTCGATCTGGGGCAATACCTGACGCTAGAGTACGTCAAATCCCAGCAACAGGGCATTAACGACTATTACGCAGAAAACCGCGTGCTGACGATGGTTGGTTTTTTTGTGCTGTATGTTGTCATTACCGGTGCCTCGTTGCCGGGGGCCACGGTTCTGACCCTGGCTGGTGGCGCAATTTTCGGGCTGGTTACGGGATTGATACTGATTTCCTTTGCCAGCACGATAGGCGCATCGATCGCTTTCCTGGTGTCACGTTACCTGTTCAGGGATGCCGTACAGTCAAGATTCGGTTCATCCCTGAGGTCGATCAACGACGGCATCGAAAAGGATGGCCCGTTTTACCTGTTTGCGCTGCGCCTGGTACCCGCGTTCCCGTTTTTTGTCATCAACCTGGTCATGGGATTGACCACGCTGCGCCTGTGGACTTTCTTCTGGGTCAGCCAGCTCGGAATGTTGGCGGGCACGGTGGTTTACGTGAATGCCGGGACACAACTTGCCCAGATAGAATCGGCAAGCGGCATATTCAGTAGTGGAATCATCCTGTCCTTTCTGCTGCTCGCAATGCTGCCGTTTATCGGCAGGAAAATCGTATCGCTGATTGCCAACCACAAGGCGCTGTCGGGATTCACGAAACCCGACGAATTTGATACTAACCTGGTCGTCATTGGGGCCGGGTCGGCCGGCCTGGTAACGGCTTACATCGCCGCCGCCGTCAAGGCTAAAGTAACCCTGATCGAAAAGCACAAGATGGGCGGTGACTGCCTCAACTACGGTTGTGTGCCGTCCAAAGCAATAATCCGTTCGGCAAAGTTCATGTCGCATATTGCACGCAGCCAGGAATTCGGCATCAAGCAGGCGGATGCCGAGTTTGATTTTGCCGAGGTCATGGAGCGTATTCAGCATATTATCAGGCAAATCGAACCGCACGATTCGGTCGAACGCTACACCGGCCTCGGTGTTGATGTCGTTATCGGTGAAGCACGTATAACCTCGCCCTGGACGGTCGAGGTTAATGGCGACGTCATTCGGACCCGTAACATCGTCGTTGCCACCGGCGGGCAGCCTTTTGTGCCGCCAATCGAGGGCATAGAGCAGGTTGACTTTTATACCTCGGATAACCTCTGGGATATGCGCGACAAGCCGGGCAAGCTTGCCGTGCTCGGTGGAGGCCCGATCGGAGCGGAACTAACCCAGGCATTTGCCCGCCTTGGCGTTGCGGTAAATGCTGCCCCGGATCCTGTTGCGGGAAGACCTGGAAATATCCGAGATGGTGCAGCAGAAATTCACCGACGAAGGAGTGCGTGTGCTAACCGGTCATACGGCCAAACGCTTTATCAAGCGTGACGGCAAGGATTACCTGGTCGCAGAAAACAAGGATGGCGAGGTCGAAATTGAGTTTGACGCGTTGATTGTAGCGGTCGGCAGGTCCCCAAGATCGGGCGGATTCGGGCTCGAAGAAATCGGTGTACGTTTGAATCCAAACCGTACCATCGAGGTAAACGAGTATTTGCAAACCAACATCCCGACAATTTATGCCTGTGGCGATGTCACCGGGCCCTACCAGTTTACCCATGTGGGTGCCCACCAGGCATGGTACACGTCGGTCAACTCGCTGTTTGGCATTGTCAGGCGTTTCAAGGCAGATTACTCGGTTATTCCGTGGGCGACCTTCACCGAGCCGGAAATTGCGCGGGTTGGATTGAATGAAAGCGATGCGCAGGAGCAGGGTATCAAGTACGAGGTTACGCGCTACGGCATCGAAGATCTCGATCGCGCCATTGCCGACAGCGAGGCGCACGGTTTCGTCAAGGTGCTGACTGTACCGGGCAAGGACCGGATCCTGGGCGTTACCATCGTCGGCGAGCACGCCGGCGACCTGATTGCCGAGTACGTGCTGGCGATGCGTCATGGCCTGGGCCTGAACAAGATTCTCGGCACCATACACATTTATCCAACGCTGGCCGAGGCCAACAAGTACGCGGCCGGTGAGTGGAAGCGCGCGCATGTGCCGGAACGCCTGCTCGAGTGGGTCGCCAAATTCCACGCCTGGCGCCGCGGTACCTAATCCTGATCAATACCTGGGTTTAAACCCCAGTCCCCCTTGTGGTCATTTGATAAGCACACCTTCGATATGTCACAGCCTAGCCCTTGTTTTTTCAAATGCCAGTATGGTAGTGAGCTGCATCGGGATCAAGTCTGCAAAAGTGTAGCGCGGCAGGGATGCCGCGGTCCGACGCATCGGGCGACAAGCGATTCCATGGATGGACCAACCGGCGCCTGCGCCGGTTGGGA
>CALZHS010000171.1 GCA_945787265.1 uncultured Gammaproteobacteria bacterium
AATGCCCCGAGGAATCCGGCGCCCGCGAGTACCAGCAAGAAGCCTTCGACATACAGCTGCCAGATTGCGGCCAATGCCACGACCAGGGGAATGTACACCAGCAAGGGTCCGCGCCCGATACGATCCGACAGCAAGCCGACCGGCCACTGCAGCAGCAGACCGCTCATGATCATGACCGCCATGAAGGTGGCCAGTTCCTGTTGGCTAAAGCCGATATTGGTCGCAAACACCGAACCGAGGCCGTTGATACTGGCGTTCACCAGCCCGCAGCAGAAAACACCCACCACGCCGAGCGGTGCAATACGGTAAAGTTCCCAGACATGCATGCGCTCGGCATGCACCGGCACGGGTGCCTTGGCGCGGGTCAGCAGCACCGGCACCAGTGACAGTGAAAAAATGATCGAGGCCAGGCTGAACAGCAGGAAATCGGACGGATCGCCAACCGTCAGCAAAAAGTTGCCGCAGCCGGCCGCGAAATAATTGGTAATCATGTATATCGACAGGATTTTGCCACGGGTGTTGTTGGTGGCGGTTTCGTTGAGCCAGCTTTCGGTGACCATGATCATGCCGGCCATGCAAAATCCGGCGACGAGGCGAAATCCCATCCATGCGTAGCCATCCACGAATATGGGGTGCATCAATGCCGACGCCGACATTAATGATGCAAACGCGGCAAACGAACGTATGTGACCGACGCGGGTCACAACCCGGGCGGCGAATAGTCCCCCCAGCAGCAGGCCAGAAAAATAGGCGGCGACGATGAAACCCACGAGATTGGGTGAAAAACCCTCGACCTGGGTACGCACGCCAAGCAAGGTGGCGAACAGGCCGTTGGCGAGCAGCAGCAGACCATAACTCAGCAGGATCGAAGCAATGGTGGGGAGCGTTTTAAACAATTATTCCTGGTTCGATGCCGAGGCAAGATTTTTGCTTACTCTAACGAAATACTTACTCGATATCACCTACTGAATGAAAGACGATAAAAAATACGCTTTCCTGGCTTTTGACAATGATTCTTAGTCCCATTACTCTATGTTCCCATAAAGCAGGCTTATGCGCTGTCCTAGCTGGTTTCAGAGCAAATCTAAGGTCACCAGGATTAAGGCCAGGTTCATTAAAGACACTGCAAAATAACGAGAGATACCCAACCCGAGGAGTGAAAATGAAAGACGATAAACCCAAATCCGAACTAAATTACAAGGATTTGACACAGTCCGACAAGGATCTGGTCAGAAAACTGGTAAGAGGCGGTTTTTCCCGTCGTGAGGTTCTGAAACTGTCTATGGTAACCGGCGTTTCGCTGGTCGCCGCAGAACACCTGTTGTTTGATGGCAAGGCAGCGATAGCCGCGACCCCGAAAAAAGGTGGTTCGGTACGCATGGCTTCCAACCTGCACGGCCCCGATGATCAGCTTGATCCTATTCTGTTTACTTCGACCATCGACTATACCCGTGGTCGAGCGACTTATAACAGCCTGGTGCAGCATGCGAACGATTTGACGCCGCAACCCGAACTGGCCACGTCATTTGAACCAAATGCTAACGCGACCGAGTGGACCTTTAAACTGCGTGAAGGTGTTACCTGGCACGATGGTTCCAAGTTCAGCGCCGACGATGCGGTTTACAGTATGAACCGCCACCTGGGCGAAAATACAACTTCGGTAATCAATTCAGTACTCAAATCGGTCAAGGAATTTAAAAAGGTTGGCCCCTATGAAATGAAGGCAGTCCTGCATTCGCCGAATGCCGACCTGCCGACCCTGATGGGCCTGTTCCAGACCAAGATAGTTAAAGAAGGCTCTACCGGTGGCGGTATCGGTACCGGCCCTTATATCCTGGATTCGTTCCAACCAGGGGTAAAGTCGGTGCACTCACGTAACAATAATTAATGGCGTGACGGGCCCAATCTGGATGCCATCGAAATTACCGCGATTACCGATCCGGTGGCGCGCGTCAACGCGCTGATATCGGGTGATATGCAGATGGTAACGCAGATCGATCCGAATGCGTTCCGGCAGGTAGAAAGTGCTGACAACGTTACGCTATTGTCGACTCCGGCTGCATTACAGCTGGGTATTTGCTGCCTCAAAAACAGCGAGCCGGGAAGCAGCGACGACTTCGTCAAGGGCATGCAATACATCCAGGACCGCAAACGTATCGTCAAGCGCGTTCTCAAAGGCAAAGGTTCTCTTGGCAATGACACCCCAATCAGCTTCGCGCACGGCAAGGACTTTTGCAGTGAGTTGCCACAACGCGAGTACGATCCTGACAAGGCCAAGTTCCATTTCAAAAAGTCGGGCTACAGCTCGGCGGAGCTTTTCGTCGCCCCGGTCACTTCCGGCGTCGAAGACATGTGCCTTACCGCACAGGCCAACTGCGCCAAGATTGGCTTCGACCTGAAGCTGAAGAAAGTGCCTACCGATGGCTACTGGGGCGCGGTGTGGATGAAGGAACCGCTGAACGTGGTGACCTGGAATATGCGTCCGACCGCCAACTCGCAGATGGCGATTCAGTTCGGACCAGGCGGTAACTGGAATGACACCTTCTGGAATAATGACCGCATGGGTGAGTTGTTAAGCCTGTCACTGGCGGAAACCGATCCGGTCAAACGTCATGACATGTACTGTGAAATGCAGACCCTGATTCACAACGGCAGTGGTATGGTTATTCCGGCGTTTTCAAATATCAACGACGGTATCGCCAATAACATCATGGGAATGCCGACGGTACCGCTGGGGCAGCTGGGTGGCAACGAATGGCCTGAATTCATCTGGCTCGCGTAAGTATAATCTAAAGCAGTACGAACCGGGCCTGTATAAATTTATTTATACAGGCCCTTTTCGTTATAAAAGAAATATAAGGGGGAAGTCCAATGATGACACGAATGGTCATGCAGCGAATCGGTATCGGATTCGCTACACTAATCGTGGTTTCCATTATCGTATTTATTGCAACCAGCATTTTGCCTGGAGACGTAGCACAAATCGTTCTCGGGCAGAGTGCAACCCCGGAAACGCTGGCAGCACTGCGCGCCCAACTCGGGCTCGATCAACCCGGCTACGTGCGCTACTTCTCCTGGCTTGGCAACATGATGACCGGAGACCTGGGCATCTCCAAGGCCGGCGGCGCAACCATATCAAGCCTGATCGGCGGACGTCTTGGCAACACCCTGATGATGGCCGGATGGGTAGCGGTGATATCGATTCCCATATCGATCGCGCTCGGTCTGTGGGCCGCGATGCACCCCGGCACCTGGCTCGATCGTATCGTCACTTTCGGCACCCTGAGCCTGATCTCGGTGCCAGAGTTTTTCATCGCCACCGTCGCGGTTTTGATCCTTGCCGTCGAATTGCACTGGTTACCTTCCACGGCCTACATGACCGGTGATGAGTCCTTCCTGCAACTGATGAAGGCACTGGCGATGCCCTTGATAACCCTGGTTATCGTGGTATCGGCGCAAATGATTCGCATGACCCGGGCCGGTATTCTCAACGTCATGAGTTCACCTTACATTGAAATGGCCATCCTCAAGGGCGTACCGCGGGGCCGCATTATCCTGCGCCACGCTTTCTATAATGCGATCGGACCGATTATAAACGTCATCGCGTTAAACCTCGCTTACCTCGTCAGTGGCGTGGTCATCGTCGAAACCATCTTCGCCTACCCCGGCCTTGCAAAATTAATGATCGACGGGGTGCAGACGCGTGACCTGCCGCTGGTGCAGGCCTGCGCGATGATCTTCTGCGCCACCTACGTGGTGTTGATCCTGATTGCGGATGTCGGCTCGATACTTTCCAACCCGCGCTTGCGTAACCCGAAATAGTTGAGGGGACAATAAAATGACTGAACAAGTAGCTAGCAAGAAAGAAGAAGAAGTTCTCGCGGAACTGGATTCGTTTGCCGAATTACCGGATGCGCCGCCAAAACGAAAATTCAGGCTGTCATGGGTTGGATGGGTCTCGGTCGGGGTAGTTGTATTCTGGTTGGTGATCTGTGTTATCGGACCGAGTATTGCACCCTTTCATGAAATGGACATGGACGGCGATGACAGCTTCCTGCCGGCCGGCCAGGGCGAATACGGTTACTTCTACCTGGGTACCGATTATCTCAGCCGCGACACCCTGTCGCGCATACTTTTCGGTGCGCGCAACACCATCGGCATTTCGCTGGCCGCGACCCTGCTCGCTTACCTGATGGGAATAACGCTCGGCATCCTCGCCGCGGTTAAGGGTGGCTGGATCGATATGGGCATCAGCCGGGTTAACGATGCGATACTCGCTCTGCCGACGATCATGCTGGGCTTGATCGTCATCGCCGCGCTCGGCTCGTCGATCCCCATTCTAATCGGCACCGCGGCGGTGATCTATGCCACCAGCGTATTCCGTATCGCACGCGCGCTCGGGCAGGACATCATGGTGCAGGATTATGTCGAAGCGGCGGCCACCCGTGGTGAGGGTATCTGGTGGATCATTCGAGCCGAAGTATTACCGAACGCGGCAATGCCGCTGGCGACCGACTTCGGCCTGCGCCTGGTGTTCGTGGTGCTGTTCATTTCGAGCCTGAGTTTCCTCGGGCTGGGCGTACAGCCGCCAGCTTCCGACTGGGGCAGCATGGTGCGCGAAAACCTGCAGGGCCTGACCTACGGCTCATACGCTGCAATCTGGCCAGCGGTAGCAATCGCGTCCTTCACTATCGCGATCAATCTGATCGTCGATGACATTTCCGCCAAGTCTGGCGGCAGTCTCGCGAAGAAAATGGTGTAGCACAATGGAAAAAGAAAAACTATTCGAAGTAAAAGACCTCCGCATCAGCGCCACCAACGATGACGGCGAAGAAGTCCCGATCGTCAAGGGTGTCTCTTTCGATATTCACAAGGGTGAAGTGGTCGCCCTGATCGGTGAGTCCGGATCGGGCAAACCAACGATATCGTTAGCGACGCTGGCCTATACCAAACCCGGGCTACATTTTGCAGGCGGCGAATGCCAGTTGTTCGGCAACGATGTCCTGACCATGCCACCGCTGGCGCAGCGCGAATTGCGCGGCGGTAACGTCGCCTACCTCGCACAAAGCGCGGCGGCAACC
>CALZHS010000172.1 GCA_945787265.1 uncultured Gammaproteobacteria bacterium
TCTCGAATTTTGCCGTAGAATTCGTCCGTATTAGCCCCAACTTTTGAACTGTTTACAACTTATACGGCCATATCTGGTCTATTATACTTAATCACGACTGCCGCCAGCGCGCGCTATCGGAGAAACGAATGTTACAAAATCTGCGAACATCCACCTGGTTTTTAAGTGGAACTTTACTTGGCCTGTCACTGGCGGTCGGCCACAGCGTCTATGCGCTCAAGGATAACGATCAAATCCCGTTTGAGGATTTACAGGCTTTTACCGAGGTTTTTTCCAAGGTTAAGTCAGACTACGTCGAATCGGTTGACGACAAAAAACTAATCGAAGACGCCATCCGTGGCATGCTAAACGGACTCGACCCGCACTCGGCATTCCTCAATACCAGCGAATTCAGCGATTTGAAAATCGGCACCACCGGACAGTTTGGTGGTCTTGGTATCGAGGTCGGTATGGAAAACGGTTTCGTCAAGGTTATTTCACCCATTGACGATACTCCGGCATCACGTGCCGGCGTGCAGGCCAGCGACCTTATAATCAAGCTCGACGAGCGATCGGTAAAGGGGATGACGCTTAACGAAGCCGTCAAGATAATGCGCGGCAAGCCCAATACTTCAATCGACCTGACCATCGTACGCGAGGGTGAGCCCAAGCCGCTGGTGATTTCGATAACTCGTGAAATTATCCGGGTTAAAAGTGTCAAGAATCGCATGCTTGAACCGGGATTTGGCTATGTTCGCATCACCAACTTCCAGTCACGCACCACCACCGATTTATTGAAGGCCATTTCCGATCTGCAAAAGGAGGAGAAACTCAAGGGTATGGTGCTTGACCTGCGTAATAACCCGGGCGGTGTTCTGAACGGTGCCGTGGGTGTATCCGACGCTTTCATCGACGATGGCCTGATCGTCTACACCGAAGGACGCATTGACGATTCCAGTCATCGCTACCTGGCCACTCCCGGCGATAGCCTCAATGGCGCGCCGCTGGTGGTGCTGGTCAACGGTGGTTCAGCCTCGGCCTCGGAGATAGTAGCTGGCGCGATACAGGATCACAAACGCGGCATCATCCTGGGAACCAAATCGTTCGGCAAGGGCTCGGTGCAGACCATCCAGGAATTGCGTAACGGCTCGGCGGTGAAGTTAACCACCGCGCGTTACTTTACGCCAAACGGGCGCTCAATCCAGGCTACCGGAATCGAACCCGATATCAAACTGAGCACCGTGAAACTGTCGGAAACTGACGAAAAGGTGCGTGAAACTTATTCCGAGAGCGATCTTGAGGGGCGCCTGAGCAATCCGAACGGTGAGCAAGCTGGCGATGAAAAAGATGACAGCGAGACATTAGCCAAAACCGACTTTCAGCTGTACGAAGCACTCAATTTGCTGAAAGGCCTGATCATCATGAATAATATCAGCAGCTAGCTGACGCGATGCCCCGAACCTGGACGATTCTGCTAATCGTATTTGCTTTCGGGGCACAGGCTGCTGATCAGCGTCCGGTTCTGTCGCTCGTCATCGACGACCTGGGGTACTCGCTGGAAAGCGGCCAGGCTGCTATCGGCCTCGATGGCGCCCACACCTACGCGATACTCCCGGGCGCAACTTACAGCCAACGACTGGCCCACCTCGCGCACAGCCGCAACAAGGAAGTCATTCTGCATTTACCGATGCAATCGATTCATTCGAAAGCAGCGCATGAAACCAACGCGCTGAACGAGGCGATGGACGAAGACGAATTAACGGCCAGGGTACATTCACTGCTGGCACAGATTCCGTTTATTCGCGGCGTTAACAACCACATGGGCAGCCACCTGACCGCGTTCGATTTTTTCATGCGCCCGGTTATGGACAGCATTCGTGGCTACAATCCCCGGCTGTATTTTCTCGATAGCCGCACTTCACCTCGCAGCGTTGCATACGCACAGGCTATCGATGCCGGCCTGAGTTCGACCACGCGCGATATATTTCTCGACAATGACGTCAATCCCGAGGCAATCCGGCTGCAGTATAATATCTGGCTAACCAGGGCGCGCGAACGAGGCACCGCTATTGCGATCGGACACCCTTACGCGAATACCATCGATGTATTACGTCAAAATCTGCCCGAGGCCGATCGGAATTTCAAGTTCATGCACGTTTCGAAACTGATCCGCGAGCGAGAAGTTCGACGCTTGTCGGCAAACCGGCTAACCACGCCAGAGTCGATGATCCAGTAATTACAGGCCCGGTGGCTGAAAACCGCCCATCACGGTTTCAATTTCCTGCGCCAGCGCTAGCGCGATATCTTCGCGCCAGGGCGCGGCAATCAACTGCACACCAACGGGTATTCCCCCGGCGCTCGTACCCGCCCGCACCGACGCTCCCGGCCATCCCAGCAGGTTATGAATCTGGACATAACCCCAGTCGTCGAAGCTGTCAGCGTGAGATGCCTGGTGAGGCCGGGCCACAGCGAAGGAAGCCGGGCAAAGAATTGCGTCAAAGTCCTGAAAAAACCCGAGCGCACCAGCACGCGCCTCGTCAACCTGTTCGAGTAAAGCCGGGTCAAGCCGGTTGGCGTTGGCGACACCTTGCTCGGTCAGGTAGCCGTCAAGTTCGGGGCCATGCTCGACGGTGCCGTAGCGCTCCAGCAGTCGCAGGATAAAACCGGCATTGGTTGCTTCACGCAATTGCGTGGTGAGGTTGACCAGGTGGCGAGTTCCTGGCAGCAACTGTGCCGTCAGATTCAATCCTCGCCGTTGCAGCACCTGGGCGGTTTCGGTGACGACACGCTGAATATCTTCGTGCGGTGAAACAATACCGTTATCGGCATACCAGGCAATGCGCAGCGACGACAAATTCACGTCCTGCGGATCGCGTATCGGGACCGGCACTACCGCGGGATCCGTCCCGTCAGGACCACAAATCAACGGCAAGGCCAATGCGAGGTCCTCAACGTAGCGTGCCATCGGGCCAACCTGGGTTAAAGCATCAAGCACACCACCATAAGGTACGATATGTCCAGTGCGCGGGGTACGCCCCGAAGTCGGTTTGATCCCGGTAATTCCGCAAAGGTGCGCGGGTTCGCGAATACTGCCACCCGTATCCGAGCCCAGTTCCAGCGCCGCGCCCCCGCATGCGATCACGGCAGCTGAACCGCCGCTGCTGCCACCGGGACTGCGCTCGAGGTCATAGGGATTATTGGTCCTGCCATAAATAAGGTTACTGGTTTCACCACTGAAGGTAAGCTCCGGCGTATTGGTTTTGCCCAGCAAAACCGCACCCGCGTTACGTAACCGCGCAACAACCGGGGCATCATGCTGCGGGATAAATGACTTGCGTCCCAGGGTACCGCCGGTCGAGATAATACCCTCGGTATCGAACGAGTCCTTGATCGTAATTGGTACCCCGTGCAGCGGTCCCTTGAATTGTCCACGGGCGGCCAGCCGGTCGAGCGCGTCGGCTTCACTGCGGGCGCGCTCGTCCACCAGCTGCACCACCGCGTTGATTTTGGAGTTAACCCGGTCGATGCGGTCAAGACAGAGGTCAACCATTTCGCGCGCGGACAGGTTGCCTGCGCGAATTTCATGCGCAACCCTGCTCGCAGACCAGTAGATAGCATCGGACATGACGCCGATTATCGAGATCTTAGTCCTGATTATCCAGTCTTGATTTGGCGGTGGGGAAGCGTGCCACAAACTCGACACCGCGCACGTCAAGCGGTACGAATACCAGCTTTGCAGAGCGCTTGCGATTTTTAACGTCAAGCACCCAGCGCGGCATTAATGGATCGGTTGCATCTACGTGGCTGCTATCCACACCACTTTGCAACCCGGAGATAACCTGCGGTTTCTTTACCGCGCCCGGGCTGATTTCAATACTTGCGATCGGGGACGGGTATGACCATTCATGGCGCCTCGCCGGCTGGTCTTCCGGCCCCGCAGGCTGACACATCGGCCTGCCATCGATCTCGACGATCTCAAGCCGTTCCTTCTGGATCTCGCCATTAACCAGCTTGACGCTAAGCGAAATACTGTCTTCCCGGTTGTCGATATTGTTAAACACGATCGAACCTTCAAAGCCTTTGGTGATTTCATTGACAAAATACAATCCGAGGCCCTTGCCGTGATGTTCACGAATGCGCCGTGATGAAAAACCGAGCTGGTAGATCTTGTCCTCTTCGTCATCGTTGATTCTCGGTCCCCGGTTATAGACTTCCAGCACCACTTCACCACCACGCTGTGCCATGCGTATCGAAACGCTGCTGTAGCGACTCCTGTAGGCTTTCTGCTGTGCATAGAAAAGCGCGTTGTTGAGCAGGTTCTCGATCAGCAACACCATGTGATTTTCATTACCGAGCATTTCGCTATCAGCCTGTAACAGGATCTTGAATTTTTCATCACGGTAACTGCCACGCTTCGGCCACCCGTTGTTCAATCCGAGCTGGTCAGGATTATCGGTAATGGGGAGCAGCGCGCGGCGCAGCGCATGGCTCATCATGAACGTAGGCTGAAAGGGCAGGGGTTCGGTAGGGTCGTCGTTCAATAACGCCTGGAAGTAATGTTCCTCACAGTCATAAATCTGATTCGCGACATGTAGTGTAATGTTGTCGGTGGTGGACAGATCGAGCAAATCCCACAGGTAAAGCAAACCGTCTGCGGCTTCGCGATATTGCTGTTGCTCGTCTTCGTCACAGGCAAGCTGGGCGCGCTTAAGCGCCGTCTGCGCCTTGTCATAACTGATTACACCATTGTGACGCACCTCGGATGCAATGTTTTTAAAGTGCAAAAACTTTTCATCGTACTCGATATATTCGAGCAACCGTTCACTGATGAACATTTTTAACTTGTCGGCATGATCGGAGTAGGTGCGCGCGCGCGTGCCGAGCTCGCGCTTGGAATCAAACAGCTCGTTAATCTGGTCCTGGAACTGGTTTAACTGTTCCCGGCAGCGCGTACTCGCTTTCAGGAAGCGCCAGATATCAAAAGCCAGCAGCAGCACCAGTATCGCGGCTGCAATGAGCAACTTGTCCTGCTGCTGCATGAATTCCGGTAACGGATGTTTCTCGAAAAGTTCCGCATTGGCCAGCATGAATTG
>CALZHS010000173.1 GCA_945787265.1 uncultured Gammaproteobacteria bacterium
AGAGGATAAGAACATGAGTGATATTCAAGACTATCAATCGAGCCTCGAAGATCCGGCGAGCCGGAAATTCGAAACCTTTTCATACCTGCCGGAAATGACCGCCGAGCAAATTCGCCGACAGGTCGAGTATATCGTCGCGCAGGGCTGGAATCCCGGTATCGAGCATACCGAGCCGGAAAACGCGACCGATAATTACTGGTACATGTGGAAGTTGCCGATGTTCGGCGAGGACGATGTCGATGCGATCATCAGCGAATGCGTCGCCTGCCATAACGCGCACCCCAACAACCACGTGCGCCTGCTGGGATTCGACAACTTCGCGCAGTCGGCCGGTGCATCGATGGTCATTTACCGCGGCAACCCGGTATAGGTCGGCGCCATGGCGGAAGCGGCAAGTCAGATGCAGATAGTCGAAACTGATCGCGAGCAGTACCTGGTAAAGGAAGAACCCTTTTACCGGACGGTCGCGGACGAGGTCGAGAACTATCACGCGGCTTACCAGGTGCGCATGCCGGTGATGCTGAAAGGCCCCACTGGTTGCGGCAAGTCGCGCTTCGTCGAATACATGGCCTGGAAGCTACAGAAACCGCTGATCAGCGTTGCCTGCACCGAGGACATGACTGCCTCCGACCTGGTCGGGCGTCATTTGCTCGATATCAACGGCACCCGCTGGCAGGACGGACCGCTGACGGTCGCGGCGCGCATCGGCGCGATCTGTTACCTCGATGAAATCGTCGAGGCCCGTCAGGATACGACCGTGGTGATTCACCCGCTGACCGATCACCGGCGCGAGTTACCGCTGGAGAAAAAGGGCGAGCTGGTGAAAGCACACGAGGATTTCCAGCTGGTGATTTCATACAATCCGGGTTACCAGTCGCTGATGAAGGATTTGAAACAGTCAACCAAGCAGCGTTTCGGTGGACTCGACTTCGACTATCCCGAGGCTGAAACCGAGGCTGAAATCGTCGCCCACGAGGGTGGAATAGACGCGGAAACGGCAAAAAAGCTGGTGCAGGTCGGGACCAGTTCGCGCAATCTCAAGGGGCATGGACTCGACGAGGGCATGTCGACGCGGTTGCTGATCTACGCGGCGCAGCTGATGGCGCAGGGCGTCGATGCCGGGGCCGCGTGCCGGATGGCGCTGGTAACGCCTCTCACCGACGATCCCGATATGCGCGATACGCTCTACGCCGCGGTCGATACCTACTTCTGAGCGGTATAGTGGGCGTGACGAGGATATCGCAAAAGACTTCGTCATGCCGGGCTCGACCCGGCATCCATTCCGAATCCTTTTTGGTCGTCGGCCGGAAAACCCGATGGGTTTTCCGTGTTTATTTTTCCAGTGGCCTCAATGGACCCCGGCTCGGGGGCCGGGGTTACGGTGGTAATTGATCATGCATCCCGAACTCGCCGAATACCTGCAGTGCATCGATCCTGAGGACCTCGGTAACCTCGAAGCGGTCGAGGCATCGTGGCTCGAGGCGCAGCGCATCATGTCGCCGCAGGGTCTCGAGAACTATCTGGTCGGCATCAAGGCCATGTGCACGCTGGGCAAGGGCCAGGACCTGGTGATGACCTACGTGCAGGAAATGCCAGTGGTGGCGAAGGAAGTCGGCGAGGATATCGTGCCCGACACGATCGAGGCCATCATGAAACTGTCGTCGCTGACCTCGGGCGCGGTGATCACGCTGATTCTCGCTAATTTGCCGCTGGCGGCAACCCGGCTCGGCGATGCCGACCTGCTGCGCGGCTATTTCAAGCTGTTGCATCAGCTCGCCGGCAAGGCGCCGCGCGGTCTGCGCCCGATGATGGAAGCCTTAAGCGAACTGCTGTCAAAATTGACGCTGGGCGGCCTGCGCCGTTGGGCAACCTGGGGAGCGCAGGCCTATCAGCGTGATTTCGAGGGGCAGGCCGCTTATTTCGGTGTCACTACCGAAACCTCGAAGTCGATGCTACAGCGCGAGCGTCGCGGTACCTTGTTTGTCGATAACCATCGTAAGCTGAATTTTTACCTGCGCGCGCTGTGGGCAAGGGCGTTTTTCATGCGCCCGACCGCGGACGATTTCGAAACCCGCCAGGGCAGCCGACCCTATATTGAAGACTACCTGATTCACCTGCCCGACGCCTTCGATCAATACGACGGTATCGACGGCATCGACGTTTACCGTGCCGCGGCGGCCCACGCGGCCGCGCACATCGTTTACACCAGCGAAACGGTGTTCGGCGACGATCTGAGCCCGGCACAGCAGTCGAGAGTCGAGATATTCGAGGATGCACGCGTCGAGTATCTCGCCTACCGTCAGTTTCCGGGCCTGCGGAGGCTGTGGCTCCGGTTTTTCGACCATGCCCTGGAAAGCGCGCCGCCGGATCTTCATCCGGTCGTCGGTATCATGCTGCGCCTGAATCGCGCATTGCTGGACCCGGATTACAACGATGCCGAAGCCTGGATAAATGATATCGTTAGCCGTTACCGTAAGCTGCTGGAGGCAAACGCGGTAGATAGGCCACTGCTGCGTGAGTTCGGCCTCGAATTTTTCGACCGCGTCCGCGTGTCTGAAAAGCTGCCGGCGCTGCGCCTGTTGCAGGATTCGCCGGTGCCATACCGCGACGATAACCGGTATTTCTGGGCATTCGACGAAAGCGGCCACGGTAGCGGTGAGTTCGAGCGCATGCCGTGGCTGCAGCCAACGCAGCGCAAGTATGTCAGCGTCATGGAGATGGTCAACGAGATCGACTCCGAGCTCGAGGATGGCAACCCGCAGGAAGTCTGGATACTGCCGACCGAGCTGTTTCCCTACGAAGACCATGGCGTCAGCTACAACGAGTCAGAAGGCGTGGAGCCGATGTCGGAGCCATTCCATTACGACGAGTGGGATTACCAGGTGCAGTTGGCGCGCCCCGAATGGACCACCGTTATCGAGCGTCGCCAGAAAAAAGACGATCCCGAAATCATGGACCGGATCCTTGAGAAACATAAACCGATCGCCAGCCGCATCAAACACCTGATCGACGCGCTGCAGCCGCAGGGCATCGTGCGCAAGCGCGGCTTTGAGGATGGCGACGAACTCGATATCGACGCCGCGGTGCGCGCGATGATCGACATTCGGCGCGGTATCATGCCCGATCCGAGGGTCAATATCCGCATCACGCGGCATCTGCGCGACCTGTCAATGATCGTATTGATGGACCTGTCGGCCTCGACCAATGACCGTATCGGCGACCTTAAAGAAGAAGACGAAGGTTACCTGGAGCAGCCCAGCATCCTCGACCTGACGCGCGAAGCCACCGGATTGCTGTCCTGGGCGGTGGACTCGATCGGCGACAACTACGCGGTACATGGCTTTGCCTCCGACGGGCGCCACGACGTGCAGTATTACCGTTTCAAGGATTTCGATGAATCCTACAGCGATGACAGCAAGGCCAGGCTGGCCGGCATGAGTGGCGGTCTGTCGACGCGCATGGGCGCGGCCCTGCGACACGCGGGCTACCATCTTGGGCAGCAAAGCAGCCGCAAGCGCCTGATTTTACTGGTTACCGATGGTGAACCCGCAGACATCGACGAACGTGATCCGCAATACTTACGCCAGGATACCAGGCACGCGGTTGAGGAGCTTGCCGCAAGCGGAATTCATACCTATTGCCTGACGCTGGATCCGAACGCAGACAGCTATGTTTCGCGTATATTCGGTGCCAATAACTATTCGATTGTTGATAACATCGAGCGCCTGCCAGAACGCCTGCCGCGCGTTTTTTCGGCGCTGACGAGTTGATTGAAATAGTAATAGTGTCTATTGCTATCGGGTTATTACATTGAGCCCTGGATTTTGTTAATTTGAAGCGTCAGCCGACTTTTCTGCCCATCGAAACAATAAGTTAACAATGAATATGCCCGCAGCCAGAGGCCAGACCGATAACTCCGCAACCAGCGCGAAAATCGCCTTCGACGAGGTCAGACTCGTGCTGTTCGACCTTGACGGGACTCTGGTTGACAGTGTGGGCGACCTCGCCTGGTGCGCCAATGAAATGCTGCACAGTCTGGCAATGCCGAAACAGGATCCCGAGGCGGCACGAAACTGGGTTGGTAATGGCGTCGAACGCTTCGTCAAGCGCGTTCTGACCAACGACATGCAGGCGGAACCGGACGCGGCGCTGTTCAAGGCCGGGCTGGAAATTTTCAACAAGCTCTACGCGAAACATGCCAGCGATCACAGTGAAGTCTATCCCGGTGTTTTCGAGTCGTTAGAGCGCCTGAGCAAGCTTGATTTGCACCTGGCCTGTGTAACCAACAAGCCTGAACCTTTCACCTCGAACTTAATCGAGGCATTGGGTTTGAACGTATATTTTGAGCTGGTCGTAGCTGGCGACACCACGCCCAGGAAAAAACCTGATCCCATGCCGCTGCATTACGCGGCGGATTATTTTGATCTCGACTATGGTGCCTTCCTGATGGTAGGGGACTCGAGCAACGATGTATTGGCGGCAAGGTCGGCGGGCTTTGGCATCGTTTGCGTTCCTTATGGATATAATCACGGCCATGACATCGCGGAATCCAACCCGGACCTGGTGGTTGGAAACCTGGTTGAGCTATCCGAAATGTTTGCCTGAGGGGGCCTTATGAACTTGAACCGAAGAGAATTTATCAGACTGCTGGGTCTTGCCGGGGCGGCAGGTATATTTCCCAGCGCTGGATTATCGTCTGCCAGCGAAGGCTCCAAACTTTACGACATGCCGGCTTTTGGCAACGCCCGTATGCTGCATTTTACCGATTGTCATGCGCAGCTCAATCCGATTTATTTTCGTGAACCCAGTGTCAACCTGGGTATCGGTGATGCCCTGGGTAAGGCGCCACACCTGGTCGGCAAAAACCTGTTGAAACAGTTTGGAATTCCACACGGTGGCATCGAGGAACACGCCTACACCTACCTGAACTTTGAAGAAGCGGCCCGCACCTTCGGTAAGGTGGGCGGTTTTTCCCACCTCGCAACCCTGGTCAAGAAATTGCGTGCCGAATATGCGCAGGGACGCTCGTTGCTGGTAGAACAGTCTGA
>CALZHS010000174.1 GCA_945787265.1 uncultured Gammaproteobacteria bacterium
GAAACGGTATTCGAGATCGATGGTGTCGCCTATCGGCAGCTCGAAGGGCTCGAAGTACTGGCGCAACAAACCGGTATCACGCCACTGGTGGCGCTGGGAACGGTTAACAACGGTGACCGACGTTTCCTCGCACACCAGGTTTATGCCGGCAGCAGTGTGCCCTGGGGCGAAAAAGATGCCCTTAAGGGCAGCGTCATTGCGCGCAGCGGCAATACCCTGACCGTGCTCGGCGCAACCATCGAATTCGATGATGGCCACTATAGCTTCAATGACGAGATCGAGGTGTTAGTCGATGAGAATACCCGAGTCACCAAACAGGGTGATCCGGGCAATTTTCACCGAATCGGTGATATCAGCGTGGGCCAGAAGATCACCGCGCTGGGACAGGTATCCGACGATGGTAAATCTTTAAAAGCCAACCTGGTGCGCATGCGTTACAGCCACGTATCGGGGCTGGTCGCATCGGTATCCCCGCTTGCGGTCGATCTTCAGCATGTAAATCGGCGGATGGTCGCGCGCTATGATTTTACCGGCACCGGTATTACGCCCGTCAATGATGCAGATCCGGATTACTACGAGATCGATACCGGCTTGCTAAGTCTCGATAGCCTGGGCCTCGCCGAACCAGTGCGAGTGCTGGGATTTCCAACCCCATTTGGCGCCGCGCCACCCGACTTTACCGCCAAAACCATCATTGACCTGAGCGAATTGCCGACTAGGATGCTAATGTCCTATGGAGCGACTGGCAGCGAAACCGCCATCGTCAGTCTCGATGAAAACGGCATGCTACTCGACCTGGCCTCGGCCACCGGACGCCACCATCTGAAACAGGGTGGCGTGATAACCGACATCAACACACTCGCAGAGGTACCATTTATCGAGCCCGGCGGTAACATGGGTCTTTACGCAATCAGCCAGGGGCGACGGGTTGAGGTCTACCTCGACTGGGATGCTTACCAAAAAGCTTTGAACGACAGGCTGAGTGACGGTAATAAGGTGGTTTTCGTCATTGCCAAGGGCAGCTACAGTGCAACCGAGTTGCTGCTCTCGGCACGCCAGGTCGTCACTAGGCTTACGGAGTAAATAGATCACAAAGCATACTGCAGCCCCGTTGTTACAATTCCCCCATCCTGGTATGGGGGAATTGTTGTTGCGATTTGGTTTGATGCTAATACTGGCTACAGGTTGTCTTGCAACGGCGCAGGCCGATTCACACCAGTCCAGAAGTGATCCCGAATTACCCTCAGCCGAAATGCTTGAGTTTCTGGGAGACCTGGAACCCGTGGACGAGGAAACCTGGCGGCTGCTCGAACATCACGCGCTAAAAGACGTGGCAGAAAACAAAGAGGTAAACAGCGAATGAAATTACCAGCGAAATTTGTCGGGAATATTGCGTGCAAATTACTCGTCCTGACGCTGATGGCAATTCCCTTTTCGGTAACCGCGCAGTCCTGGGACGAGCTTGCACCGAAGCAACAGCAAATCCTGAGTCCGTTTGAGAAGCAATGGTCGACACTCGATCAGGATAAACGCAGTCGCCTGTTACGCGGCGCCGAGCGCTGGCAAAACATGTCGCCCGAGCAGCGCAAAAAAATGAAACAGCGTTTCAAGCGCTGGCAAAAACTGACCCAGCAGCAGAGAGACGCGATCAAGGATCGGTTTAAAAAGTTTCAAACGCTTGCCCCCGATCAGAGGGCCCGCATACGCAAGGCTTTCAAACGTTTTAAGAGCCTGCCTGCAGACCAGCGCAAAAAATTCAGGGCACAGTGGAGACGCATGACGCCGGCACAGCGAAAACGCTGGTTGCAGCATTCCAGAGACAAACGAAATAATGATTCATGAAACTACCCCGGACCCTGGTGCTCGTCCTCACTATTGTTTCCGGCTCGGGGACGGCAAGCGATGATTGGCTCGGATTGGAACCGGAGCAACCGATCTTGATCGGATTCGACCTGGGCCAGGATGAAGTGGAAGACTTAAGCGCTGCTTTTGTATTAAGTCTACCCCTTGGTAATAGCGCGGGGTATTACGGATATTACGGTAATACACAACTCTCCGATGACGGGCAGGAGTTTGACAGCCTGACCCTGGCAACCGTGATCTGGTTTGAGCTTTCAGAATTGCTCGAGCTAGAAGTTCAGCATTTCTTCGAGGGCAATTCCGACGAACTTGAAAAGGAAACGCTCGGGCTATCACTGGCCATGAGCCGGGGAGACTGGAACTTTCGTGTGCAGCTCGAGGAAGGCGACCTGCTTATTTTCACAAACGACGATATCCGTGACTTTCTCGATACTTTTGTACCCGACCGATTCGACAGCGACGTTTCCGGGTACACGCTGGCGCTGGGCCGGCAGGTTGATCCCTGGTACTGGCAGATCAGGTACCAGCGATACGATTACGAGGAAGATTTAACCCCGTTAAGCCGTAGCCTTTTTGCCCAGTTTATCTACAAGTCGTCGGCGCTGACGCAGAGTTCTCTGCTGATATCTCGCAGTAGCTCGTTGCTGCTTGGTCACGCGGATTACGATAATGACTACTCGATTTCGATATACCAGGATAAATCCGCTATCGACGACAGCAAGGAAGAAACCCTGCTCTTAAGCTGGCAGCACTGGGCCAGTCAGCAACTTGGCTACCTGTTTGCGGCCTCCATTCCCGTGCCAGGAGACAGCATTGGAGTCACGCTGGGCCTGCGATGGGTACTTTAGCATTATGGATCCGCATATTCGCCGGGCGATGGATACCTTCTTTCGTGAAGCCGAGCAGAAGGCTTATTTAATGGCAGTCACGCTTACCCATGACCGCCAGGACGCGCTCGAGCTGGTGCAGGAGAGCATGCTGAAACTGGTGCAAAAATATAGTCATCGCGAGTCGAACGAGTGGGGACCATTGTTTTACCGCATCCTGCAAAACGCAATAAAAGACTGGTTCAGGAAACAGAAGTTTCGCCAGGTTTTACTGGGACTCATGCCATGGCAAGCTGATTCGGCGGGCGATAAGGTTGAGGCATCAGCCGAGGACCAGGTATTGCTGGACGACGAACTGGCGCGCGTCATGGAAGCGCTGCGACAATTACCCTTACGCCAGCAACAAACATTCCTGATGCGCGCGTGGCAGGAGTTCAGTACCCGCGAAACAGCATTTGCGCTGTCAATTTCTGAAAATAGTGTTAAAACGCATTATGCGCGGGCAACGCATCACCTCAGACAGTTACTGGGAGAATCCGATGGATAAAGACACGAAATTTCAAAATGATGTAAAAAACACGCTCGAAAAACAGGCCCTGAGTGCGGAGACCCGGGATGCGCTGCACGCGGCCAGGCTTTCTGCGCTCGATCACGGTTCGCGCAAAGCGTTGCCAGGATGGATACCCGCCACGGCGCTGGCCAGCCTTGCATTGGTTGTCGTCGGTACTTTTCTTTATCGAGGTGTCAACGACGTCGAACTGCCGCAGGTTGCGGCTGACGAGCTTGCGATCCTGGCCAGCGAAGACGAACTGGAATTACTCGAAGAACTCGAGTTTTATGTCTGGTTTGATGAAGACATCAGCCCTGACACCCAGGGCTGATTTGTTGAAGCGGCGACATCCCGTTCAAATCCGGCAGACCCGTTGCCGGCGACCATTTCATCAAGATGAGCGCTTCGAATATAGGACTGGATGTCACACCCAGCTATTAACTAGGCGTTTGCGGCCGATTCGGCGGGCATATCGCTACTGTTCACAATTCCCATAAAATGTCGACTGAAGGCGTCGTCTTCGCCCTGTAGCAGCTTTGGAAGCAAGGCCACGAACTCCTCTCTCCTGGACCATTCCCTCATATCGTCTTCCCAGGACATCCAGCGACGCCTCGCATCCTTGTTCATATTTTCGTTGTATAGAATGATATATGCCTTCTCGAACAGGGATACCAGCATCATGAAGATAATCTCGCGGCGCTCGAGCTGTTCCTCCGACAGCGTTACCGGCGTAGCCGGGACTCTCAATAGCAGCAGATCGGCATTGTCCAGCACCAGTCTGAGAAAGTTATCGTATTCCTCTGACAGATGCCGATGCAGCTCGCTTTCTTCATTTTCAAGGCTGCGCCTTCGCTCGTAAACGAAAACAATTATCGCTATCGGGAAACCGAGGATGGTAACCACGTAACTTAATGCCTCGAGCCAGATCATGCCGACCTCCCATATCCAGTTGCACAACAAGTCCATGATGACAGTTTCCATGGTAAAAGGGGATGCACCAATCTTGATTAGAATCGGTAATCGTCGTCGCCAGCCTTTTTCTAAAGATAGACATTTGTAGAGCAGGTCACTATTCTTCGGCCGGTTGCCGAACACCCTGGCGAGTAAGAGAACTAATATGCGATTTGCAGAAGTTTTATTGAGGCTGGGATGCAACCTGGTTGGCTGGATGATCATATACAGCCACTGCATCTGGCTGGCAGTCATTCCTCAAATCGTCTGCGGCCCTGAAGGCGATGAACTGTATCGATTATCGTTAGGCTTTAGCCCGGTCGCGATTGGCGCCGCCCTGCTACTCGGACTCGCGCATAAGTTGCCCACGGTTGTTGGCTACCTGAAGTGGTTGGCATTGCCGTTGATAATACTGGTGCCACTAGCGGTCATTCCGATCCTCTCCGCACTGGAAACAACGACATTCGGATCGATGGGATTTTGCGAATCGGTCGCCGCGACCGGCTGGCAGCGCGCCTGGGCACCGATACAGGCGGTCACCCTCGTGATCATCGCAGCCGCATCGATTCTATTTGTTGCAAAACGCAACTAATTATTGGATCATTGCGCGCGCTGTAACAATTGCGATTAAATTTGTAGCAGAAATGAGGTCCGATCGGTCCTCACAATAACAGTGGCACCAGCCACGAAAAACATATCAAAAGGGGAACAACAACATGAGTATGATGAGTGAATTTAAAGACTTTGCCATGCGTGGCAACGTCGTCGATATGGCGGTTGGTATCGTCATCGGTGGTGCCTTCGGCAAGATCGTATCTTCTTTCGTCGCAGACGTTTTGATGCCG
>CALZHS010000175.1 GCA_945787265.1 uncultured Gammaproteobacteria bacterium
TGCCTTTTCCGCAGACTGCGCGATTGCGCAAATTTATGCCAATCGAGAGCGTCTGCATATGACTAATATCAAACGCCGGCAGCTGGTTCGACGGCGGCCCGACGACAGTGTCTCAGGTCAGGCGCAGGTCGGAGTTCGGAAAGGGCGAGGTGAAGCGCGCGAGCGCGCTTCCGCTTCTGACTTTAGTCAAATCGCTATCGACGGACGCACCGGGTCCATTCGGCAACCGGCTCGCTGCGAAGGACGCATGAGTTACGCTAAATTGTCTACCTTGATGCCCTTCAGTAATTTTCCGAGGATATCGGCACCCGTAATGATGCGCGGTGATTTGTCCCAGATCAGCACCGCGTCATAGTCGATTGCGGCATCGTCCGCTTCCGACGAGCCAGGGATTCCCTTCAGGTAAGTAATCACCTCGCCGATGGTCTTGCTCGAATCGCGGATGACCAGCGGCCGTCGGCAGTAATCGTAGACGTCGTAAGGTTTGTCCTGCTCGAGGAGGGCCGCCCTGAGCGCGGCGTCGGCGTCGAGCAGCAGCTGCGGGTTGCCGTCGAGGTCGGCGAGTACAACCCAGTGGTGACCGCTTGCATTCACCTGCTTGAGGAACGGATCATTGACGTCGCGGCTGACATCGGGGATCAACGGCAGATCGACCTTGGTCGGTAGACGGATGATCGAATCGGCATCGACCGGTTCGCCTTCCTCGGTCACCTTGACTTCGTCGATGGTGAGGAAGTTGAGCGCGCCGCGGCCCTCCAGGTCGTCCAGTTCCGCATCTTCGGCTTCCATGTGCGCGTGGATCATCGTGACCAGTTCCTGCTCGCCGAGGTAGTCGATACCCTCCTTGCCGAGCCAGGCGTCGAGTACCATGGCGCAGGGCCTCGCCAACGGTGTGAGGAGGAACTGGTAGAACCGCAGTGCCGGGGAAAGCAGCGACGCCATCTTCAGCGCGTTACGCGAAAAATAGGCCTGCGGCAGGATTTCACCGAAGAGCGTAATGAATACGGTCGAGAACGCGAACGCGAGCACGCCTGCCATGACCGAGTCGGACAGCAGGGTTAGCAAAACGTTAATGCTGACATTTCCCCACAGGATCGTGGTCAGCAGGAAATTGGAATCCTGGCGTACCGCAAGCACCTTGGCGGCACGCTCGTTGCCCTGTTTCGATTCGACCTCCAGTTGCAGCCGGCTGAGCGAGAAAAACGCCAGATTCAGGCCGGAAAACATCGCCGACTGGGTCAGGCAAAACGCGATACCCAGCCACGCCAGCGTGTCCAGGTTGAAGACAGGAAAACTCTCCATCGGGCAGGCCTCGGAGGAATAAGAAGAAGCGGATGCTACGCGTTTCGAGGCGGATTATCCAGGCAGGATGCCGGGAATTGCCCGCTGCCAGCGAACGCATATCGCCTGCCGGTCTCGTCGGTTTTTGCTAGGATTTGCGTATAGAGCGGACCGACCACGTTTTATGAAGATTTAAATCGTAAAGCGTCGTCTGTGCGCGAATCCCGTAAAATGAGGTCTGTCCCCTAATCCCTGTTACGACGTGATGATCCTGGAAGCTACCCACACGCATTTATATCCTGGTCACCGGGGGAGAATTTCAGGCCTGGATCGAATAACCGACATTCGAACAGGCCTCGACTGCCTGGTTTCATTTTCCGATGGGTCGGCAGCCGCGGCCAGGATTTCGAAGTCCGAAGACAACTGGCGACTGCAGACGGTGCCTTACCGTACCGCGGCCGGAACGGATATCCCCGAAAAGGCCTGGGTCGTCTGCCTGGAGGAGGACAGTAATCACGTGGAATTTCGCATCCTCGACAAGGCGCAGGTGACAAATAGCTAAAGGAGACTTAAAGATTAAACTTGACCGGCTCTCAGCACTATTAGTCATTTTACTGATTGCAACATTGTTTGCCTTCTTTACAGGTCTTTTCCCGTATCCCTATGGCGTAATAGTTTTATCGGTGTTGCTTGTATTCCGATTGATTGCTAGTCAAAAGAAAGAATGATTGCTAACGACCGAGGCTGCGTGATAAGCCTGTTCTGCAGCATGCATAAGCAGGGGGAGGCTACATTTTTCTTTTTCACCAATAGTAGTCAGGGGACAGACTACATTTTGCGATGATTTAAATCCTAAAACGTGGTCTGTCCCCTGATCCACGGCTCAGGATTGGTCGAGCGCAAACCGCTCGCGCAGAAAACGGGCGATGCCTTCCTCGTCGTGGTGTCCGATGACCGCCGATGCCGCGGACTTGATTGCATCATTTGCGTTAGCCGGCGCGTAGCTCTCGTCGGCGGCCTCGAACATGCTGAGGTCGTTGTCGCTGTCGCCGAAACAGATGACGCGTTCGAGGCCGAGTAATTCCTTGAGCGTTTTGATGGCGCCGCCCTTGCTGGCGTCGCTGTGGTGAACGTCGAGCCAGCGCCAGTCGGCGCCCTCGCGGGCGAGGCCGGAATAAGCGACGAGGTGCGGCTCGTCCTCGACGCTGCGCGCGACTGCCTCGATGGCAGTGGGCGCCCCGATCGAGTTGACGTGGGTGACGGTGGCGTCCGACGGCAAATCATCGAGTGCGCGCATGCTGACGTTACCTTCGAGACCGAGAACCCGAACCAGCTCGCGATCGGCATCCGTTTGCAACGCGGGGTGGTAAACCGTGCTTTCGTCGTCTTCGTCCAGGGTGAAGACGAAGGGCGTCACGCCACGCTGGATGCAGGCGCGGACAACGTTTTCGAGTTCGGCTGCCGTGAGTGTCGTGCTGCTCGAAAAACGCCGCTCTTGCGGATGCCAGATCATGACGCCGTTCTTGTAGGCCTGCGGCAGTTCGAAGCGATGGCTCTCGAGAATTGCACGCGCTCCGTGCAGCGTACGGCCGGTCGCGATGGTGTAGGCAATCTCGCGTTGCGACAACAGCTCGAGCGTTTCACGGGTGAAATCCGAGATCGTCGATTGCCGATTGAGCAGTGTTCCATCGAGGTCGAATACTATGAGTTCCATCGCAAACAGGTCGTGGCGAAAATTGGGCTTTAGTGTCGCTGTTGCGACGGGCCGATGCAAATCCAAAGACTTTGTTTCGGCTATTTATCATCGAGGTAGCGGTGGGACAGGCCACGTTACACGGGAGAACTTTTTCTGTCCCTGAATTCCCGCTAGCTGGCCCTGGTCGCGATTCCTGTGATTCCGGCATTCGTCGCCGCATCGTGCCCGCCGACAACTCGGTTACGGCCTTCGTGCTTGGCCTGGTAAAGATTCCGGTCCGCATTGCCAATCAGGGTTTCGTCGTTGTCGTTGTCGTCGTCGAAACTGGCAATGCCGATACTGATGGTGATAGGCAGCCCCTGCGCGGTCGATTCTTCATGGTCTTTCAGGAATACGTTTGCCTCGATACGGGCGCGCAGGCGTTCCGCCAGCAACGCGGCTTCGGCTGGACCGGTGTTGGGCGCAATGACGAGAAACTCTTCACCGCCGTAACGCGACAATATGTCTGAATCACGCAGCTGGTCATTTACCAGGTTGCAGATTTCGATCAGCATCCGATCGCCGGCCTGGTGACCATGTTCGTCGTTGACCCGTTTGAAATGGTCGAGATCGAATAACAGGATCGACAGCTGAAAACAGTATCTACGCGCCTTCGATATCTCCTCGGCGAGGCGTTGCTCCATGAATCGGCGGTTGTAGACGCCGGTTAGCGGGTCGGTCAGGGTCTCGTGCTCGAGGTCGCTGATGCGCATCACGTCGAGGGTGGTTTGTAGCGCAATATAGGTAGAAAACCAGACGAAGCAGGCGCCGAAAAAGAAAATACCGGGTACGATCAAATCGACCATGGCGGTTTGCTGGTCCCAGAAAATCGCGATGTAGCTGAGGTAGCCGACGACGAATAAGACGATCAGTCCGGACATCGCGCACCAGCTTTTGCAGGAGCGCCCCGCAGACAGTTGCAGCGTAATCTTCCTGACGACGGCCAGCGAAGCGAGCAGGATGATACAGCCGATCAGCACCAGGCTGTTGGAGACTACCGATAACAAGACAGGCCTCTATGTGTTCAACGATGCGTTAACAACACTTAAAGCATAGCCGATACGGGAATTTCTGCGCGTCGCACGAGGATGATTGGCCTCAGCTGGTTATTATTTCCAGTTTTCGATCGAGTTATTACCTGTACGGGGGACATACCACGTTTTTAAAATGCCTGGCCCGGCCGAGACCCGATTCCTTCCTGTGATTGCGTGGTCAGGCTTCGAATTTGAATTGTTTTGAAGAAAGCTCGCGCGATGCCTGTGCTGAAACTTCACGCAAGTATCCCCTGCGAACAATAAGCGCTATCATATCGCCGCCTTGGAATTCGGGTGATAGTAACCATGTCTCTAAATAAATTTCATTATCGCCTGTTCTATTTTTTTTAATCCAGCTTCTATACGGGAGCACTAAATGCGTTTATTCACGACAAGTATTTTATTTAGTTTGGGCCTGGTCTTCTTTGCGCCTTCGGCGTTTGCCGCCCATGTCGGCGAAGTGGAAGTTAAAATCGAAGAGATCGAGGTTGGCCAGGGTCTCGAGGCCCTGCCTTTTTCGGTCGTCGACGTGCACTATACCGGCCGGCTCGAAGGGGGCGAGGTCTTCGATTCCAGTATCGAACGCGGTGAACCGTTTCGTTTCACACTGGGCGCGGGCCAGGTGATCCCGGGTTGGGATATAGGTGTCAAGGGCATGAAGGCCGGGGGCAAGCGAACTTTGGGGATTCCGCCGGAGCTCGCCTATGGCAAGCGCGGTGCGGGTGGCGTTATCCCGCCGGACGCCCGCCTGACCTTCGAAGTCGCGCTGCTCGCGGTCAAGCCGCCGCCGTTCGAGAGCATCGGCAACGCGGAACTGCAGTCGAGGCTGGAAGGCGGTACCAAGCTGATCGATATTCGGCGGCCGGAGGAGTGGCAGCAAACCGGCGTTGTCGAGGGCAGTATCAAGTCCACCGCGTTCAATGCCGACGGGCAATTTCTCAAATCCTTCGTCGACATGCTCGAGCAAACAGTCAGTCCTAATGTTCGCGACGGGATTACGGACTGGATAGGGGAAGGACGCCCGGTCGATAAAAGTAAATAGGGGACAGACCACGTCATTTATTCACCCGATCACGGTTACGATCCTGCCCGGGTGGGCCGATCGCGCCGGCGCAACATGACCTGTGCTGCGATCAGCAGGCTGAGTGAAACGGCGAGCACCATCGTGCCGATGGCGTTGATCTCGGGGGTAACACCGCGCCGGATCGAAGAGAACACGTAGATCGGCAGCGTGGTTTCAGAACCGGCGACGAAAAACGCGATAATGAAGTCGTCGAAGCTGAAGGTGAAGCTCAGCAGGAAGCCGGCCAGCACCGCCGGGAAAATCTGCGGTAGCGTCACTTGCCGGAAGGTGCCCATCGGGGTCGCGTAGAGATCGGCCGAGGCTTCGATCAAGGTGCGGTCCATGCCGGCGATGCGCGCGCGGACGATGACTATCACCAGCGCCATCGTGAACATCGTGTGTGCCGCAATCAGCGACACGCGGCCCATTTTGAGCCGCGGCGCGTCCCCAAGCCACTCGGGCCAGGCGGCAGCCAGCGCCGGGTTCAGGTACCCAAACGCGGTCACCAGCGCAATTAATGTGGCAATGCCGATGACGATGCCGGGGATCATGATCGCGATGTAGATGGCGGCGTCGAACAGCACGCGCAGGCGCCCCTTGAACTGCTGCAGGCCGAGAGCGGCCATAGTGCCGAAAACACTCGCCAGCAGCGCCGTGACGAAGGCTACCGTGAGGCTTGTCGTTAGCGCGTCCATCGCGAACGGATTCGACAGTACCTTGCCGTACCACTTGACCGAAAAGCCGTGGAAGTCACTCGCATGGCGGCCGGCATTGAAGCTGAACAGCACGATGATGCCGATTGGCAGGTACAGGAACAGGTAAATCACGATGGCGTAGATTCGCATACCCATTAGATCAGTGAAACGTCCTCGCGATGACCCGCGCCACGCATGATCAGCTTCATGTAGATGCTCACGGTCACCAGCATAATAATGACCAGCGCGGCCGCGACCGCAGAACCGTAAGTCCAGTTGCGCGACTGCAGAAACAGGTCGACCAGCGCGTTGCCGACGAAGAACACCTTGCCACCACCGAGCAGCGCCGGGATCAGGAATTCGCCCATCAGCAGGATGAAGACCAGCATGCAGCCGGTAGCGATGCCGGGAATCGACAGTGGCAGGGTCACGTTACGAAATGTTTTCAGCGGGGTGGCGCCGAGGTCTTCGGATGCCTCCAGC